>JBFLZB010000369.1 GCA_040756475.1 Thermodesulfobacteriota bacterium | reverse complement strand
AGAACAGACACCGGATCGGGGTCGAGCCCCCCGTGATTCCCAGGTCCACCGTCTTCTGGGACTTCTTGATCAGGTGGGTGCCCACCACCATCTTCGCCTTCGAGACGGCGTGGCAGTCGTAGCACAGGGAGCCGGGGGGGTAGTGGGTGGCCCCCCGCGCTCCGGCCGCGGTGAGGCCTAGGACTGCGACCGCACACGAAACCCAGAACAGGCCGCGCCCCGAGAGCGTCCGGATCGACATGGGGCCTTCCTCCTCCGAAGTTGCGGACACCGGTTCGACGGAACACCTCCCGGTAGCTGTGGGGTCTCCCTTCAATGGTCCGAGCTGGTTGCCGGGTGCCGCTCCCGGATACGCATAGGCCCTCTGTTCGTTACATGGCAAGAGAAATTATTGACGGTGCTTCCTGGCGGCACAAAGTCGCCGAAAGCGCTTCGCGAGCTTCGCCGGTCTTCGGGAGGGCCTCTGCCGCACGCAGGCAGGGGGGACCAGGGGCACGCGGGGGCCGCGCCCCGCCAGGTCAGTGCGATGGGTCGGCTGCCCGAGGGCAGGCCGGGGGGTGCCGGGGGTCAGGGAGCGTCGGGGGCCGATCTGCCGGGGGAGCCGAACGCGTAGAGGGAGCCGTCGTTGGACCCGATGAGGAGGAGGCCGTGGGCGGCGGAAGGGCTGACCGATACCCGTGCCCCCGTGGCGTAGGTCCACCGGACGGCGCCCGTGCCGGCGTCGAGGCCGTACACCGAGCGGTCGTCGGATCCCACGTAGACCGTGCTCCCCACCACGAGGGGGGAGGAGTCCACCCTGCCTTGGGTGGGGGTGCGCCACAGGACCCGTCCGGTTTCCCGGTCGAGGGCGACAAGTTCCCGGTCGACCCCCACGTACACCGCGGCCTCGGCGACCGCTGGGGAGGACTTGGCCATGTCCTGGAAGGCGGCGGCCTCGGACTGGAGAGAGGGGGCGGGGGTCTTCCAGAGAAGGCCCCCGTCCTCGGCCCGGAGGGCGTAGACGTGGTCGTTGCGGGCGTGGAAATAGACGGCACCGCCCGCGACCGCCGGGGTCGAGAAGATCTGGGTGGAAGTCGGAAACCGCCACAGGACGGTTCCGGTGCGGGCGTCCACCGCCAGGAGGGCGCTCTGTCTCAGGCCGTCGGTGCCCACGAACAGGGTTTCGCCGGCCAGGGCGGGGGACGAATAGACGCCCTCGGTGCCGCCGTCGAGGATCCAGCGCAGGGCGCCCGTGCGCTCGTCGAGGGCGCGGACGCGGCCGTCGCACCCCCCGGCAAGGACGAGCCCGAGGGCCACGGCGGGGGAGCTGCGGATGCCGCCGTAGGAGAGGTGGCGGAAGGTGCCCCGACCGGAAGGGGTCTTCCACGCCACGGATCCGTCACCCGCCCGCAGCGCATAGAGGTAGCCGTCGGAAGACCCGACGAAGACCCGGTCGCCGTGGACGGCCGGAGTGGATCCCACCCGGCCCCGGGTGGGGAACTCCCAGAGCATCTCGCCGGTCGCGCCATCCAGGGCGTACACGTACCCGTCATGGCCCCCCACGTAGACCCTGCCGCCGACG
>JBFLZB010000368.1 GCA_040756475.1 Thermodesulfobacteriota bacterium | reverse complement strand
CGAAGCCCAGGACGGGACTCCGGAAAGACTCGTCTCACGCAAAGCCGCAAAGCTCGCCAAGCAGGACTGGGCTACCCGGCACCCGGCACCCGGCACCCGGCACCCGGCACCCGGCACCCGGCACCCGGCACCCGGCACCCGGAATCCGGAATCCGGAATACGGAATACGGAACTGGGAACCGGGAACCGGGAACGCCAACCGCAGCACGCGACCCCCGTCCCCCGTCAAGCTTCAAGCCTCACATTCCCCGGAACCGGGAACTGGGAACCGGGAACTGGGAACACGTCACCCCGTCTGCGTCTTTTTGCTCAGAGATGGGGCGAATGGCGCCTTGCGCCACCTGTTGAAACCCTTCAAGATCACGCCGATTCTGAAGGATCGCCCTCGGGCCGTGAGCCGGGGGGCGGCCTGAGCGGAGCGGGGCGACACCGGTCGCTGCTGTCACCCCATCGTCGGTCCGAACGGTCGTCGTCGAACGCTCCCTGTTCCTCGGAGCCTTCCCGAGAGACACGGCGCATGTGACCGGCCACGAGCATGGATGGAAGAACGCACCCGTCAACCGTTCAACCCTGAGAGCCAACTGAACCGGATGTCTCGCGCCGCCAGGAACCCCAACCTCAGCGTCCGCGTGCCGCGGGGCCCCCTTCGCGTCGCGCCCGGGTGGCTCCTCGCCGGCTGCGCGTTTCTCGTCGCCCTCCATCAAATCGGCACCTTCGACTACTGGACCCATCTGGCCCTTGGGCGGGCGCTCTGGTCCGCTGGTTCCCTGCGGATCGCCGAGCCCTTTCTCGCGCATGGAAGAGATGTGCTCGCGGTGCCCGATGGCTGGCCGTTTCAACTGCTCCTCTACGGCATTTTCAGCGCGGGCGGTCACGCGGGAGTTGGCGTCTTCGTCGCTGCCTGCGCGGCGGTGGCGTTTGCCGTTCTGTGGCGCGCCGTGCCCACGGACTTGTCGCCACACGGCAAGGCCCTTGCCTGGGCGTTCCTTCTGCTGGTGGCCTTCGCCTGCCGGCACCGCTTCGTGCCTCGCACCGAGGTGCTGGCCTACGTGCTGGCGGCGCTGGGCTTGTTCCTGGCGGCGCGGTGGCGCGCCCGACCGAGTCTCGGCGTCCTGGCGGCCCTGGGGGGCCTCCTGGCGCTGTGGAGCCAGGTTCATCTCTCCTGGGCGGCCGGCGCCGTCCTGCTTGCCGCGCCGGTCCTGCTTTGTCCCCGGGTGGACTTCTGGAGGGCTTGCTGGGGTAACGCCCGCCTGCGTCCCTTGATCCTGGTGATGATGGCCGGTGCGGGCTACGGCGCGTTTTGGGCGCTGGGTATAGCGGCCTCCATCCTCGGGGCGATGGGGCAGGGCGGCGCGCTCGCCCACGTGACCGAGATGCAGGTCCTGTGGGCTGTGCCGGAGTTCGCCGTTCCCTTCTCCTTCGTGGCGGCTCTGGCCCTCGTCTGCTCCTGGGGGGAGCGCCCCGGGCGACTTGGGCGCCTGGCCCTCTGGGGGCTCAGCGTGGCGATCGGAAGCCTCGCCGCGCGAAACTATGCCCTCTCGCTCCTGGCCCTCGTCGTCCCC
>JBFLZB010000367.1 GCA_040756475.1 Thermodesulfobacteriota bacterium | reverse complement strand
TGCGGCGTCGCTCGGCCAGGAGCTCCCGGGCGTTCTCCTCGGCCATGCCCAGGAGCTGCGCCTTCTCGCCCCGCCGGGGCGAGACGACCTCCACGGCCTTGCCCCGCTTCTCCCCCAGCCACTCCTGGAGGAGCGACCGGTCGCCGGGGGCCAGGCCCAGGCCCACCACCACCTCGGGGGGGATGATGCGGTCGCCCCGGTAGTACTGCTGCACGAACTGGGCGGCCACTTCCGGGTCTTCCCCCGAGAGGTCGGCAAAGTAGTAGGCCCTGCGGTCAATGAGGTTGCCGGCCCGGATGACCAAGACCGCCGCCTGGGCCTCGGATCCCTCCCGCACCAGGCCTACCACGTCCCGGTCCACGGGGCGGTGGGTGACGGCCTTCTGGCGCTCCAGGGTGAGCTCGATGTCCCGGATGCGGTCGCGCAAGCGGGCCGCCTCCTCGTAGTCCTGGCGGCCGGCGGCTGCGGCCATGGCGGCGCGAAGCTCCCCCAGGAGCTCTCCGCTGCGGCCCCGCAGAAAGAGCACCACCTGCTCCACGACCCGGCGGTACGCGGCCGGGTCCGCCAGGCCGCAGCAGGGGGCGGGGCAGCCCCGGATCTGGCAGTAGAGGCACGGCCGGGTGCGGGGGCGAAACCCCGCCTCGAAGCATTGGCGCAGGGGGAAGAGGCGGCCCACGAGCTCCACGGTCTCCCGCAGGCTGCGGGCCGAGGAGTAGGGGCCGAAGTAGAGGGCGCCGTCGGCCGCCGTCTGGCGCACCATGGTCAGCCGGGGAAAGGGGTTCTGGACATCGAGGCGCAGGCTCAGGTACGTCTTGTCGTCCCGCAGGTTCACGTTGTACCGGGGACGGTGGCGCTTGATCAGGGTGTTTTCGAGGATCAGGGCCTCTTTTTCGCTGTCAGTGACCACATACTCGATGTCGGCCACCCGCGCCATGAGGAACCGCACCCGGGGCCGCCCGTCGGCGCCCTCGCGCAGGTAGGTGCGCACCCGGGCCCGCAGGTCCTTGGCCTTGCCCACGTAGAGCACCTTGCCCTGGGCGTCCACCATGCGGTAGACCCCCGGCCGCGACGGGAAGTGGCTCACCTTTTCGCGCAGGTCCATGGCGGGTATAGTACCCGCCGCCCGGCGGTCCGGGCTAGTGATGGGCAGGGACACGGGGGCGACCGGAGGGAGACGCAGGGATGGGAACCGACGCGGATCGGGCGCTCGGGGCACTGGAAGAGGCGCTGGAAGGAGTGCTCTCCTTCGTCAAGGCGGCGGCCTACGGCCTGCGGCTGGCCACCAAGAAGGTGGGCGACCTGACCACCGGGGCCGCTGGAGCTTCGGTGGGCCCGCGGGCGGGGGGCGAGGAGATGGCGCTCCTGGTGGAGGCCCTGCAGCAGGGGGATGATCGACTCTCCGACGTGGCGGTCCTGGCCCTGGGAGACCACTTCCGGGTGTACCTGGCCCGGGCCCTGGAGCTTCCCCAGCTTCCGGCCCTGCCCGCCACCCCCGCGGCCCTGGAGGAGTTCGCAGGGGTCCCCGGGGCGCTCGCCAAACTGCCGGCGCCCTTCGGGCTGGTCCTCCAGTTGTA
>JBFLZB010000366.1 GCA_040756475.1 Thermodesulfobacteriota bacterium | reverse complement strand
GGGGAACCCCCTCGGGTCCATGGGCAACCCGTTCACCTGGGCGGCCAACCCCAGCGCGAGTCGGGCGGGCGCCCCGGGCCGTGGCCCGTGGCGCCGAAGCGGCCTCGCCCGGCCGGCGTTTGGCGCCCCCAAGGTCCTATTTCTCGCGAAATTCCGGGCACGCCGAAGACAGGAGCCGAGCCTGGACCGCCCCCCCGGCGTGGCGCCCCAAGAGCGCCTCCAGGTCCCCCAGGGCGGCGGCCACGTCCGCCTCGGCGGCCTCGTGGTGGCCCTCCACCGTCACCAGGACCTCCCGTGTGTCTTCCCGAACGCCGCTCGGGGCGCTCTGGCGCCAGCACCACCGCCGGGCGTGCACCTGCCCGGCGTCGTCGACGAAGACAACCTCCCCGGGCTCGGGGGGCTCGGCTCCTGGGCGTCGAGCTCCACGAAGGGCTCACCCCCTGCCGCGAAGCGCACGGTAACCGCCCCGGCCACGCCCCGGGCGTCGAGCACCGCCACCGGGAGGGCGTAGCGGATGCTCACAAGGTTGCCCAGGTCCGTGAGAAGGTTCACCGGGGGGACCTCCCCCTTCTTGGTCAAGCGGCGCAGGAGGGCTTCGGCGGCGCTCCGGTACTGGGTGGGCTTGACCCCGAAGGCCGCGAAGGTCCGTCGCCAGGCGGCGAGGCTCGAAAGCTCCGAGAGCGGCGTCTCCCCCAGGCGCCGCCGCACCGCCTCCTGCTCGGCCCGGAAGGCCTGGGCGAGCTCCGGCGGCGCGGGGCCGTTTCCCACGCCCCGGGCCAGGAGCACGCCGCCCCGCAGCCCCGGGAAGCGGGAGAGCACCTCCGGGGCGTAGCGGAAACGCACGGTGCCGGGGGAGTCGCGCAAGGCCATGGTCCGCCTCCTCAGACGTACAACATCTTCCGGGTCATCCCCCCGTCCACGACGAAGTTTGCCCCGGTGACGAAGCCGGCCTCGGGAGAGAGGAGGAAGGCCGCCAGGGCCGCCACGTCCTCGGGCCGGCCCACCCTCCCGGCGGGGTGCTGGGCGTGGTCCTCGGGGGAGAGGCGGGGCTCCCGGCGGGCGGAGCGCTTCTTCCACGGCCCCACCTCGATCCAGCCCGGGCTCACGCAGTTGACCCGGACCTCGGGGGCCAGGGTGGCGGCCAGGGCGTGGGTGAGTGCGACGAGCCCGCCCTTGGAGGCGGAGTACGCCTCGGTGCGGGGCTCCGACATGAGGGCGCGGGTGCTCGCCACGTTGACCAGGGCACCCCGGGCGGCGCGCAGGTGGGGGGCGGCGTGCTTGGCGCAGAGGAAGGGGCCGGTGAGGTTCACGGCGAGCACCCGGTTCCAGTCCGCCAGGGAGAGCTCCTCCAGGGGGGGGCCGTGGGCCTTGGCGATGCCCGCGTTGTTGACCAGGGCGTCGAGGCGCCCGAAGGTTGCCGCCGCCTCGGCGACCGCCGCCAGGACCTGCCCCTCGTCGGCCACGTCGGCCTCGAGGAACCGCACGGACCCTAGGGCAGCGAGGTCGGCGGCCGCCTCCACCCCGGCCTCCCGGTCCACGTCGACGAGGCTCACGGCGAAGCCGTCCCGGAGGAGGCGCT
>JBFLZB010000365.1 GCA_040756475.1 Thermodesulfobacteriota bacterium | reverse complement strand
CCGAGATGGAAGAGCGCCTGGAAACCAAGCGGCTGAGCCTCACCGCCCAGTTCATCCGAATGGAGCAGGCCGTGAGCCAGTTCAACAGCCAGGGAAACTACCTGACCAACGCGCTCTCGGGGCTGAGCAAGAACTGGAGCTGGAATAGCTAGGGGCGGCGCGTTGCCCGTTGTCGGTTGCCCGTTGGAGAAAGGGCACGAAGGGCTGCGGATTGTCCGTTGCCCGTTGCCCGTTGGAGAAGGGGCACGAAGAGGCACGTAGCCCCCGGCATTGCAAGCAAGGCGAAGCAAGCCCGCAGTGCCAGGGTGGGCAACGCCCGCCGGAACGGGAGATCGAAACTGAAGACCATCGCACGGGGGACGCTGCCGCTGGACCACAGGGAGGTGGTTGGATGACATACGGACGCGGGGCCCAGGCGTATACCCAGACCCAGGTCTCGACCACGACGAGCCAGAAGCAGCTCATCGTGATGGCCTACGACGGCATCCTGCGCTTTCTCAACCGGGCCGTGGAGAGCATGACCCGCCAGGAGATCGAGGCTGCCGAGAAGGATCTGGTGCGGGCGCGGGCGGTGGTGGAGGAGCTCGCGGGGACGCTGAACATGGACGCGGGCGGCATCATCGCCCGAAACCTCTGGAACCTCTATATCTTCTTCATGCAGAAGATCACCGAGGCAAACCTGACGAAGGACCCCGCCCACGTGGAGGGAATCCTGCCGTCGCTCAAGGACCTGCGAGACGGCTGGGCCCAGCTGGAGATGCCCGCCGGCGATGCCCAGACCCAGCTTCTCGACCGCCGCGTGGCCCCGGCCGACGTACACCACCGGGTGAGCATCACGGGGTAGCTATGAGTTGTTGGATGCTGGCAATCGGCTCTCGGACAAAGCTCGGCGCCCATGCTCCATGCTCCATGCCCCATGCCCCGTGCCCCATGCCCCATCCCCCAAGAGGACTTCCCCATGGCCACCCGCGCTGCCGCGCCGTTTACCCTTTCCGAGACCCTGGCCTCCATCGTGCAAGAGGAGATCCGGGCCTGCCGGGCGATCCTGGAAGCCACCCAGGCTTTCGAGGCTGCTCTCGATCCGGTGGACTTCGACACCCTGGAGGCGGCCGTGGCGGCCCGCGCCCGAAGCATCTCCCATTTGGGCGAGTTGGAGAACCGGGCCCTGGCCCTGCGGGGCGAGGCCTTCGAACCTCCCGCCGGCCTGGCGGAAGGCCTGGCCGTGCTGCGCGACCTCGCCGAGCGCATCCGCCAGGCCGACGCCCGGGCGCACATGGCCACGCAGGGCGCGACCCAGGCGCTGCGCACCGGGCTTCGAGCCGTCTCCACCGGCCAGCAGGTGCTGCGCGGCTACCGCGTTCCCCCCGACCCCAAGCCCCGGTTCGCCGACAAGAAGGGCTGAGGCACCGCTGCCTCGATCCTCTCCCCACGCTCGAACGGCCCGGGGGCCCCGGGCTACCCCCCCGGCCCATCGAAGGATTCTTCTCGCCTGAGGCCCTCTTGGGGCTCTGGTGCGATCCGTGTGGGTTCGCGTAGCCGCTGAGCTCGGGAATACGGCTGGTTCACCCGTAGGGGCGCACAGCGTGCGCCCGCCCTCGGGCCCACCCCGAAC
>JBFLZB010000364.1 GCA_040756475.1 Thermodesulfobacteriota bacterium | reverse complement strand
CGCCGCGCTGGCGGCGATCAGCGTAGACCCGGCGCCCGCCGCCGGCACCGCGCGAATGACGCTCGCCGAGTGCCTGGAGCTCGCCGCGAAGAACAACAACGACCTGCACGCGGCTCGGGCCAACATCGAGAGGAGCCAGGCGCTGCTCACCCAGGCGCGCTCGGCCTACTGGCCCCAGCTCAAGCTCAACGCGGCCTATGTGAAGCTCAACGAGAGCTACCGGTTCGAGAACTTCGACATGACCGCCCGGTCTCCTGCCCTGGCGACCCAGATGGGATTCCCGGCCGACACGCCGTTTACCTTCACCATCGAGAAGTTCGAGGTTTCCGACGACAAGATGCTGATGTCGGGGGCCACGGCGGAGATGCCGCTCTTCACGTGGTTTACGATCACCAACTACAACAAGATGGCCAACCGGGGCATCGACATCAGCAAGGCCCAGCTCAAGCAGGCACAGGACCAGGTGCAGCGCGACGTGGTCACGGCCTACAAGAGCGCGATCCTGGCCCGCGAGGCCCGGGGCTACCTCCTGGAGACGATCCAGGAGATGGAGCTCTTCTACAAGACCGCCGAGCAGGACTTCGAAAACGGCGCCGCGAATGCCCCCCAGAAGGACGTGATCCAGGTTCAGTACGACCTGGACGACATGCGCACCTGGCTGCCCGTGCTCAACAAGTGGGAGAGCCTGAGCCTGGAGGCCCTGCGGGTGCTCCTGGCGCTGGACCGGGGCCAGCCCCTCGGCATCGTGGGGGACACGCTCGACTACCCCACCGTGGCGCTCGAACTGGATGTCCTGCTGCGGCAGGCCCAGGAGGGTCGGCCCGAGCCGCGGATCGTGGAGCAGGCGCGGGAGGTCTACGGGTACAAGAAAAAGGTGGCTCAGGTGAGCAATCTGCCCATGGTCGGGGCCTTCGCCCAGTACAACCGCACCGACGATGACTTCGACGCCAACCAGGACTACAACTGGGCGGTGGGCGTGGGGGCCACGATGCACCTGTTCGACGGCGGCAAGAGCGTGGGGGAGTACCGCGAGGCCGACGCCGAGTACCGGCGGTTCTCGCGCCTGCTCGACCAGGCCCGGAAGGGCATCTCCTTCCAGGTGCAGGAGGCCTATACCGAGGTGCAGGAGGCCTACGAGCAGCTCAAGATCCGCGAACAGGCCCGGCAAAAGGCCATCCAGCAGGTGGGGGTGGTCCGGCAGGGCTACCAGTACGGCATCACCACCGTCAAGGACGTCAATGACGCCCAGGTGCAGAAGCGGTGGGCCGACGCCAACTGGCTCTTCAAGAAGCTCGAGTACAACCAGGCCGTCGCCAAGCTCAACCAGGCGGTGGGCACCGAGGTGCACGCCTTCCGGTAACCGCGACCTGCGCTCGGCAAAGAGGTTCTCCTCCGCTCCAAGGAGCCACCCATGCGGTCTGGTCTGCGTTTCCCCTCCCTGTGCGCCGGCGCCCTGGCGTGCTGCCTCCTGGGCTTGCTCCCCGGGGCGCCCCGGGCCGCCGGAGGGCTGACCCTGGGGTTCGTGCCCGACGGCAACACCCTGGCCCGCAGCGACCAGGAAGCCCAGGCGCTCGTCTCCCACCTGGGCCGGCAGGTCGGAGCCGAGGTTCGCACCGCCTCCTATCCCGACGTGGCGGCCCTGCGC
>JBFLZB010000363.1 GCA_040756475.1 Thermodesulfobacteriota bacterium | reverse complement strand
TTGAAGACGAGCCTCGATCTCGACGTGGTGCACATCTACTCCCGGCCCGAAGACGGGTGGGAGGGCGAGCGCGGGCGCCTCTCGGTGGAGACCCTGGCTCGTCACCTGCCGGCGGACCGGATGGAGCGCGAGTACCTGGTGTGCGGACCCGAGGCCATGCAGAAGTCGGTGCAGCAGATGCTGCTGCAGCTCGGGTTGCCCCTGGAGCAGTGCCAGTCCGAGACCTTCAACTTCGTGTAGCGGGCGGGGGAGAGCCTTCCCATGCGGGAGCACTACTCCAATCAACTGGCGGCCGTGACCGGGGTGCTCATCGTGCTCGTCGCGATGGCCTTTGCGGCCCTCCAGTCCCCCGAGCTCGGAGAGCTCTCGCCGGGGGCCGCCATGGCGCGGGCCCAGGCCGTGCCCCATGGCGTGGAGGGCCGGGCTCAGTGCAGCCGCTGTCACGGTCCGCGGGGGCCCGTTCCCTACCCCGTGCGCCACCTGGGGTGGAGCAACCCGAGCTGCACCCGCTGCCACGCCCCGCCCGTGCCTGCCGCCCCGGCGGCTGACCTTCCTCGGGCCGGCGCCGCGCCGCTGCCCCACCCCGTCCTCGGATACGAGGCCTGCGGCACCTGCCACGGACCCGGGGAGATGCTCCCCTACCCGGATGACCACAAGGGCCGGCCCGACGACGGATGCACCCAGTGCCATCCGGCAACCGAGCCCTGACGGGGCTGCCGGCTGCCATGGCAAGTCCCCTCCCTTCCCGACGCTCGCAGCGCAGGAAACGCACGATCGCGCTCGGGGTGGCCGCGGTCGTGGCCGTGGGCATCGCCGACTACCTGACCGGTATCGAGCTCAGCCTCGAGATCTTCTACGTCGCTCCCGTCACCTACGTGGCCTGGAGGGCAGGTCTGGGGCCGGGGCTGGCGCTCGCCGCCGGCGCGGCCCTCACCTGGCTCGCGGGCGATCAGGCCGCCGGCCACCGCTACGCCCTGGCCCATGCCCCCTACTGGAACGCCCTGGGGGGCTTCCTGGTCTTCGCCCTCCTGGCGACCGTTACGGCCCGGAGCCGCGCCCTAGCGGCCGAAAGGGAAGCATCCCGCAGGACTTTGGCGCGCAAGACCCGGGAGCTCGAACGCTCCAACGCCGAGCTCGAGCAGTACGCCACCGCGGCGGCCCACGACCTGAAATCGCCCCTGGTGGCCGTGGGAGGCTACCTCCAGCTCCTGCGCCGCAAGCTGGGAAGTGCCTGCGACCCCTCCTGTGCCCAGTACCTGGATGAGGCGGTCCGGGGCGCCGAGCGCATGGAGGCCCTGATCGAGGACCTCCTCGCCTACGCCCGGATCGGCAAGGGCGAGCGCACGCCGGAGCCCGTAGACGCCGGCACCGCCCTCGACGAGGCCCTGGCCAACCTGGCCGCGAAGGTCGAGGCCGCCGGGGCCCGGATCACCCGGGACCGCCTCCCCGTGGTGCCGGGCTATCGTCGGGAGCTCGTGCAGCTCTTCCAGAATCTGCTGGAAAACGCGCTCAAGTTCCGCAGCCAGGAGTCCCCGCAGGTTCACGTGGGCGTGCAGGAAGGCCTGGAGGAGTGGGTGTTCTCGGTGCGGGACAACGGCATTGGGATCGACCCGGCCCACGCCGGCAAGGTCTTCGGGCTCTTCGAACGGCTCCACGGGCC
>JBFLZB010000362.1 GCA_040756475.1 Thermodesulfobacteriota bacterium | reverse complement strand
GATGGCCCCCACGTTGCCCTCTGCGCCCAAGGCGGCCATCTCGGCCGTTGGTTCGTGGCCCCACCAGTTTCCCCGGGCGTCCAGGAGGCCCAGGGAGCTTCCGGAGAACGCCGTGAACTTGCGGGTACGGGGGGGCAGGGTCTGGGGGCGGGCGGGCGCTTCGGGGTGGAATTGCCCCAGGTCCCGGTAAGGGATGCGCTGCTCCACGTGGATGGACTGGTGGTCGCCCAGCACCATGGCGAAGCGGGTGTTCCCCGAGAGGTCGTTGTCGTGCACCCGGGGGTAGGCAGAGTGGTCGCAGAAGATCCCGACCCCGTTTCCGGTCACGGCGTTCTGGGCGACCGTCGGGTTGGAGAGCTTGACGGCCCACAGGCCGGTGCCGTTGCCGTGGATCCGGTTGCCGAGGAGGAGGGGGTTGGACTTGAGGTCCACATGCACTCCGTACTCGTGCCCCCGGATCTCGTTGGCCTCGATGGACGGGGAGGAGCCCTGCACGCAGGCGATCCCCCCCACGGCGTTCTCCCCGATCTCGTTTCCCGCCAGGGCCGGGGCGCTCCCGTAGGAGCACACGATCCCGCCTTCGCGGTTGCCCAGGATCCGGCACTGCTCCACCCGGAGCCCCGTGCTCTGGCGGAAGAAGAGGCCGGTGGCGTTGTCCGAGACCTCGGTGGCGAAGAGCCCCCCGTCGCCGTGGCGAAGCCCCACAAAGCCGGTGCGGTTGCGGGTGAGCACGCTGTTCTCCACCACGGCGGAGGCTGCCTTGACCCGCAGCCCCTCGTCGGCGTGCTCGATGCGGCAGTGGCGCAGCCGGCTCGTCCTGCCCCGGGTGTCCTCGATCACCAGCCCGCCCCAATCGCCGGGCTGGGGCTCCGGGTCGGCAGAGAGGAACCGGATCGGGTGCTCGGGGGTGCCCTCGGCCACCAGGGCGCCCCGGATCACAAGCCTCGCCTTGTCCGCCGGCTCGGCGCCGGGCCGGGCCGCGAACCGGACCTCGGTGCCGGGCCGGAGGAGGAGGGTGACTCCCCCGGGCACGGTGACCTGGCCGTCGACTTCCACCCGGCCTTCCCACACGGCATCCTGGGGGAGGGTGACGGAGGCGAGCTCGGGTGCGGCGGCCGCCGGAGAAGCGCCCAGGCTCGCCAGTGCCAGGGCCAGGGCGAAGAGCCCCCCCAACCCTTTCCGGGTGCGGGCGGCTGCCGGCGTCCTGGCGCTCTCCATGGTTGTGTCTCGGCTCCCCTCAGCAGGGGTGGACGCTGGAGGTGCCGGTGACCTGGGGCTTCACGTAGGGGCTCTTCTGCATGGCATGCTCCTTGTGGGTTGTGGGTTGTGGGTTGCGGGTGGCATGTTGCGGGTTGCGGGTGGGGCCTTTTCTCCAACGCGCCACGCGCAACAAGCAACGCGCAAACCCTTTACTCCCTCAGCTCTTCCAGCTCCACGTATCCCAAGGTGTCGCCGAGCTCCACCCGGTCTCTGCGGTGCTTGACGGGGCGCACAAAGACGCCCTGGCCGGGGGAGGTAAGCGTCCAGGTTTGCTTGCCCCCTTCCAGGGTGACCAGGGGCTGGCCCTTGGCCACCTCTTCCCCGGGTTTCACCAGCCACTGGGCAAGCCGCACCCGGTCGCGCTCCTGGCGCGGGGCGAGCCGGGGCACGAAGAGGGTGCCCTGGATGC
>JBFLZB010000361.1 GCA_040756475.1 Thermodesulfobacteriota bacterium | reverse complement strand
AGGAGCCCCGGTGCGGCGGCCCAGGGCGCGAGACGAAGCGCCGCCCGCCGGGTGCGGGGCCACGCGACCCCGGCCGCCAGGGCGAGGGGCGCCAGGACCGCCCCGTAGAGGGCGGGTCCCGCAACGGCGTCGAGTCCTGCGAAGCTCACGGACCCAGCTCCCGGGCGGCGATGATCCGCACCCAGGCCAGGGGGCTCGCGGGGGAGTGGGCCGCCAGGCCCACGAGCAGGGAGAGGAGCGCCGTGACCAGCGTCGGGGCGAGGAGCATCCAGCCGGTCTCCAGGCGGCCCCGGGGCACCTCCTCCTTCCAGAGCTCCGGGCGCGGCGGGCGAAACCACGCGGCGTGGAGCACGGGCAGGAAATACGCCGCATTCAGCCCGCTGCTGGCCAGGAGGACCAGGATCACCCAGTCCTGCCCCGCCTCCAGGGCCCCCGCGGCCAGGTACCACTTGCTCACGAAGCCCGCCAGGGGGGGCACCCCGATCATGCCGAAGGCCGCCAGGGTGAAGGCGCCCATGGTCCAGGGCATGCGGCGGCCGACCCCGTCCATCTCGCTTACCTTGTGGATCCCCAGGGTCTCGGCCAAGTTGCCCGCGCCGAAGAAGAGGGTGATCTTCATGAGCCCCTGGTGGACCAGGTGCACCACCCCTCCCAGGCTCACGGCCGGCCCCACCGTGGCCACCCCGAGGGCGATGTAGGACACCTGGCTCACCGTGGAGAACGCGAGCCGGCGCTTGAGGTCGTCCTGGAAGAGCGCCCGCACCGACCCGTAGACCACGGTGACCGCCGCGAGGGCCGCCAGGGGGCCGAGCAGCCCCAGGTCCGACGCGAAGGCGACCCCGTACACGTCGTACACGATGCGGGTGATCCCGAAGGCGCCGGCCTTCACCACGGCCACTGCGTGGAGGAGCGCGCTCACCGGCGCCGGGGCCACCATGGCCACCGGCAGCCAGCCGTGCAGGGGAACCACCGCCGCCTTCACCCCCGCCCCGAGCACCAGGAGGGCGAAGATCGCGGCCAGCACCGCCGGCTCCACCCCGGTCCCCGTCAGGGCCCCGTTGCGCTGGAAGTCGAAGGGCCCCGCCGCCGCGTGGAGCCACACCACCCCCACCAGGAGGGCGGCGCCTCCCGCCAGGGTGTAGGCCAGGTACACCCGGCCGGCCCGCAGGGCCGCCGGGGTGCCCCGGTGCACCACCAGGGGATAGGTGGACAGGGTGAGGAGCTCATAGAAGAGGAAGAAGGTGAGGAGGTTTCCGGCCAGGGCGACCCCCACCGTGGCGGTCACGCAGAGACTGAAATACCCGAAGAACCGCCGCCGCCGGGGCGAGCCCTCCAGGTAGCCCACGGCGTAGACCGTGGTCACGAACCACAGCCCCGCCGAGAGGCTCACGAAGAACACCGCCAGGGCGTCGGCCCGGAGCACCAGGTCGTGGCCCGGCAGGAACGGGGCTCGCAGCTCCGGGTACCGGTCCTGGAACACGTCCCGGAGGAGCACGAAGACGAAGGCGATCTTCGCGCCTGCTCCGGCCAGGTTGAGCCCCGTGCGCAGGCGCTGGCGGTCCTCGGCCAGGAGGAAGATGACGGCCCCCGGGACGAGCGAGCTCAGCACGAGGGCCGCCAGCACCCAGGAGCCCGGGCTCACGGCAGTCCTCCCGCGCCCCAGGAGAGGGGGCCCGGGGACGGACACCCCACCGCCGCGAGCTCCAGGACC
>JBFLZB010000360.1 GCA_040756475.1 Thermodesulfobacteriota bacterium | reverse complement strand
GGTGTACCGAGGCCGGGCCCCCGCAGTCAGCCTTCAGCTGTGCGTTCGGAGTCAGGTCAGGTTAGCTGTGGCGCCACACCGGCGCCCGCTTCTCCAGGAACGCCGCGAGCCCTTCCTGGGCGTCTTCGGTGGGCATGAGCTCTCCGAGGTAGATGCGTTCGACCCGGGCCAGCGCCTCGGGAAAGGACTGGCCCCGGGCGGCCCGGATCGCCTTCTTGGTGGCCCGGAGCACCGAGCCCGAGAGCGTGGTGAAGACCCGGAGGAACTTCCCGAACTCCTCGTCGAAGGAGGCCAGGGGCACGACCCGGTTCACGAGGCCCAGGGCCAGGGCCTCCTGGGCGCGGATGACCTCACCGCCGGCGATGAGCTCGAAGGCCCGTTTCTCGGGGATCAGGTACGGCAGCGCCACGGCCGCCAGGGGCGGGAAGACCCCCACCTTGATCTCGGGCTGGCCGATCTTGAGGGTGTCGGCCGCCACGATCATGTCGCAGAAGATCGCGAGCTCGCACCCGCCGCCCAGGGCGGCGCCCCTCACAGCGGCGATCGTCGGGATCTCGAGTCGGTCCAGGTTGCGGAAGATCTCGTGGAACACCTCGATCATCCGGTCCACCTTGTCGGGGGTGTGGTCCCCCACGTCCACCCCGGCCGAGAACGCCTTCTCTCCCTCGGCCGTGATCACCAGGGCCCGCACCTCTCCCTCCCGGGCCTTGACGGCGGTGAGCGCCTGGTTGAGCTCGATCATGGTGGAGATGTCGAGGACGTTGAGCGGCGGCCGGTTGACGCTGATCCACGCGGCCCCGTCTGCGTCCCAGGTCTTGATGAACTTGTAGTCGCTCATGAGTCGCCTCCCTTCGGTCTGCGGCGATTGGCTGTTGGTCCTTGGTTCTTGGGAACGGCGCTCCTGCCAATAGCCAACAGCCAATGGCCCACAGCTAAATGTACTGCCCCCCGTCTACCTTGATGACCTCGCCGGTGATGTGGCGGCCGCACTCGGAGGCCAGGAAGGCCACGAGCCACGCCACGTCCTCGGGGGCGCCCGCCCTCTTGACGGCCGACTCGTCGATGGCCGTCTGGCGAAACTCCGCGGGCATGCTCTCGCCCATCTCGGTGAGGATGAACCCCGGGGCGACCGAGTTGCAGGTGACCCCGAACTTGCCCAGGTCCTTGGCCGCGGCCTTGGTCAGGCCGATGGCCCCGGCCTTGGCGGCCGAGTAGTTGGTCTGGCCGAACTTTCCCCGCAGGCCGTTGATGGACGTGATGGAGAGGAAGCGCCCCCAGTTCTGGCCCTTGAATACCGGGGCCGCGGCCCGCAGGTAGTTGAAGGTGCCCTTGAGGTCCACCTCGATGACCCGGTCGAACTGCTCCTCGGTCATCTTCCAGACCACCCCGTCCCAGTTCATCCCGGCGTTGGTGACCAGGATGTGGAGCCCGCCGAGCTTCGCCACCACCTCGTCGACCATGCGCTGGGCGTCGGCGAAGCTGGCCACGTCGGCCTGCACCGCAATGGCCCGGCGCCCCATGCCCTCGAGCTCCTTCACCATGGCCTCGGCCTCGGTGGCGCTCTTTCGGTAGTTGAGCGCCACGTCGGCGCCGTGCCGGGCCAGGGTGCGCACGATCTCGGCGCCGATGCCCCGCGTTCCCCCGGTTACGATGGCCACCTTCCCACTCAAGTCGATCATAGTGCCTCCCTTTGTTTGGGGGTCGGACCCGTCCGACTCGTCAGACGGGTC
>JBFLZB010000359.1 GCA_040756475.1 Thermodesulfobacteriota bacterium | reverse complement strand
ACCCCGGAGCTGGCCTGCGAGGTCACCCTGCAGCCCCTGGATCGGTTGGGGGTGGACGCGGCGATCCTCTTCTCCGACATCATGATTCCGCTCGAAGGAATGGGCTGTAAGGTGGAGTTCAACCCCGGCCCCGTCATGGAGCCCATCCGCACCCGGGCCGCGGTGGACGCCCTGCGGGTGTGCGAACCCGAGGCCGACGTGCCCTACGTGCTCGACGCCGTGCGCCTCATCCGCAGGGAGCTCGCCGGCAAGGTGCCCCTGATCGGCTTCTCGGGGGCCCCCTTCACCCTGGCGGCCTACATGGTGGAGGGCAAGGGAAGCCGCGAGTTCGCCAACTTGAAGCGCATGATGTTTACCGCCCCCGACCTCTTCCGCGACCTCATGGACAAGGTCTCCGATACCGTCATCGCCTACCTCAACGCCCAGGCCGCCGCCGGGGCCCAGGCGCTGCAGCTCTTCGACACCTGGGGCGGCATCCTCTCCCCCGCGGACTACGCGAAGTACGTGCTGCCCCACTCCAAGCGCATCCTGGCAAGCCTCGACCAAAGCGTACCGATCATCCACTTCGTCAAGGGCGCCGGCCTCATGCTCGAACTGGTCAAGCAGGCCGGGGGCCACGTGCTGGGCCTCGACTGGCACATCGACCTCGCCGACGCCATCCGCATCATCGGCCCGGGCTTCAGCGTCCAGGGCAACATGGACCCCGCCTACATGTTCGCCCCCGTCGACGTCGCCCAGCGCACCGCGGCGGAGATCGTCCAGAAGGGCAAGGCCGCCCGCGGCCACATCTTCAACCTCGGCCACGGCATCATGCCCATGGCGAGCGTCGACACCGCCAGGGCGGTGGTCGACGCCGTGCACGAGGCCGGGGTGCGGTAGGCGGCTTCCCCCCTCTCCCCGCCGAGGGAAGGGCCGGGCGAGGGGCCACGGACGCGCACCGACCTCCACGGACGGACACGGACGCGAGTGGGAGAGGGGGTGGAGCATGGCGGGCCGTGAGCTATTGATCCCGAAGCACGGCGGCTACCGGAGGCTCAAGAGCTTTCGGGTGGCGTAGCTCGTCTACGACCTCACCGTGCGCTTTTGCGACCGCTACGTCGACCGCCGCAGCCGCACCCACGACCAGATGGTCCAGGCCGCGCGCAGCGGGGTACAGAACATCGCCGAGGGGAGCCAGGCCTCGGGCACCTCGAAGAAGACGGAGCTCAAGCTCACCAACGTGGCCCGGGCGAGCCTGGAGGAGCTGCGGCTCGACTACGAGGACTTCCTGCGGCAGCGGGGCCTCCCAAAGTGGGAGCCGGACCACCCGGCGCTGGCCCGGTTTCGGGCAAGGCGGTGCAGCACCGTGGACGAGGTGAGGGCTTGGGTGGTGGATGAGCGGCAACGGGGGTTGCACCGACCACCACGGATGGGCACGGACGAACACGGAAAAGCGCCGGCCGGCCCCTCGTCCGTGCCGGTCCGTGGTAGTCCGTGCCCGTCCGTGAGCTCAGCCACCCTTGCCGCCAACGCCGCTCTCTCTCGTGAACGTCGCCTGCGGCCTCCTCGACCGCCAGCTGGCCTCCCAGGCCCGGGCCTTCGAGGCCGAGGGCGGGTTCACCGAGCGGCTCTACCGCACCCGCCAGGAGCGCCGCCGAAGGCCGTGACCATCGCGCAACGGGCGACTCCGGGGTGGGTTGCCCCCCGGTATCGGGATCGGCATCGGCATCGAGACCTCGGTGGCGATCCCGATCCCGATAGC
>JBFLZB010000358.1 GCA_040756475.1 Thermodesulfobacteriota bacterium | reverse complement strand
GAGCACGGCATCAAGTTCCTGATCAACTCCTCCTTCACCAGGAGGAACCAGGCCCACATCGCCGAGACCTTCCGCAAGGCCAAGGCGCTGGGGGCCACTGCCTGGTACATGTTCATGATCGTCCCCACGGGCCGGGGCGAGGAGATCATGGGGGAGCTCATCTCCAAGGAGGACTACGAGGAGATCCTGGCCTGGCACTACCAGCAGGAGAAGCACGAAGACGAGATCCTCATGCGCCCGACCTGCGCGCCCCACTACTACCGCATCGTGCCCCAGCTCGCGAAGAAGGAGGGGGTCAAGTTCGAGCGGCGCAGCCTCACCTTCTCCACGGGCGGCGGCAAGGGGTGCATCGCCGCCCAGTCCATCTGCCTCATCGACTGCTTCGGCGAGGTCAAGCCCTGCTCCTACTTCCCCCTGAGCGCGGGCAACGTGAAGAAGGAGCCCTTCCGGAAGATCTGGTTCGAGAGCCCCCTCTTCCGCCAGCTCCGGGACTTCAAGAGCTACAAGGGCAAGTGCGGCCAGTGCGAGTTCCTCAACGTGTGCGGCGGCTGCCGCGCCCGCGCCTACGCCGTCACCGGCGACTACCTGGACGAAGAACCGTTTTGCAACTATCTGCCGGTGCGGCTGGCCCGCTAGGCGGCTGGGCGGCGGAAGACACATTCCCGATGACCACTGAAGACTGGCTGCCGAGCTGCGCAGCTGACAAGCTGACAAGCCGAGATCGACGAAGGAGATCGAGATGAGCCGAGCCGACCGTTTTCTCAAGGCCTGCCGAGGCGAGCCCGTCGACACCACCCCCGCGTGGATCATGCGCCAGGCCGGGCGCTACATGGAGGAGTACCGGGCCGTGCGCGCCAGGCACAGCTTCCTCGAGGTCTGCAAGACCCCGGAGCTCGCCTGCGAGGTCACCCTCCAGCCCCTGGACCGCCTGGGGGTGGACGCGGCGATCCTCTTCTCCGACATCATGATTCCGCTCGAGGGAATGGGCTGCCAGGTGGAGTTCAACCCCGGCCCCGTCATGGAGCCCATCCGCACCCGGGCCGCAGTGGACGCCCTGCGGGTGTGCGAGCCCGAGGCCGACGTGCCCTACGTGCTCGACGCCGTGCGCCTCATCCGCAAGGAGCTCGCCGGCAAGGTGCCCCTGATCGGCTTCTCGGGGGCCCCCTTCACCCTGGCGGCCTACATGGTGGAGGGCAAGGGGAGCCGCGAGTTCGCCAACTTGAAGCGCATGATGTTCACCGCCCCCGACCTCTTCGGCGACCTCATGGCCAAGGTCTCCGACACCGTCATCGCCTACCTCAACGCCCAGGCAGCCGCCGGCGCCCAGGCCCTCCAGCTCTTCGACACCTGGGGCGGCATCCTCTCCCCGGCGGACTACGCCGCCTACGTGCTGCCCCACTCCAAGCGCATCCTGGCGAGCCTCGACCGGAGCGTGCCGATCATCCACTTCGTCAAGGGCGCCGGCCTCATGCTCGACACCGTCAAGGAAGCGGGGGGCGATGTGCTCGGCCTCGACTGGCACATCGACCTCGCCGACGCCATCCGCATCATCGGCCCCGACTTCAGCGTCCAGGGCAACATGGACCCCGCCTACATGTTCGCCCCCGTCGAGGTCGCCCAGCGCACCGCGGCGGAGATCGTCCGGAAGGGCAAGGCTGCCCGCGGCCACATCTTCAACCTGGGCCACGGGATCATGCCCATGGCGAGCGTCGACACCGCCAGGGCGGTGGTCGACGCCGTGCACGAGGCGGGGACGCGGTA
>JBFLZB010000357.1 GCA_040756475.1 Thermodesulfobacteriota bacterium | reverse complement strand
AGGACGTGGCGGTGGCCGCGAGCACGAAGACCCACATGGGGATCTGGCGGCCGGCGATGAAGTAGTCGGAGGCGGTCTTGGCCTTGAAGAAGCCCTTGACGCCCCAGAAGAGACAGTAGGCCCAGTACAGGGCCACGAAGACGAACAACCAGAGTACGCTCTGTTCCATGGACGGTTTCCCTCCTCAAACGACGGTTTGCCAACGGGGGACGGCGCCTCGCGTCTCGCTCCTTTCTCCCCTGCGCCGGAGGGCGTGCGTATTTCGTCCTACGAAACACCTGCTCCGTGCCGCGGACGGGACCCGCCGACTACTCCCATTTCCGTAGGCCGGAGTACGCAAATACTAGAACGGCGTCTCACCCCAGTCAAGCGACATTTTTGGGTTCTGTTTCGATCCGAGTGGATGGGCGCCGTGCCTGCCTGTCGAGCCCGGGAACACGGACGGTGCACCCGTGGGGGCGCACGCTGTGCACTCCTACGCGCCCAGACGCCCGGGTTCGCTCCAGCGGGCCTACCCACACGATCCGGAAGAGAACCAAAAAGATGCGGCGGCCCCGAGGGGCCGCCGCATTGCTGCTGGTGTGCCGCGAGAGAGGAGCGGGCTACACGCCGGGCTCCTCCACGTCGAGCCGGATGGGCGCCTTCTCGCCGTAGACCATCTGGAAGTCCTCGCGGAGCGACTCCACGTCGCCGAAGTGGGTGGAGAACTCCATCTTGTAGGCCAGGAGCCACATCATGTAGACGCCGAGCAGCCACCAGACGATCTGCCAGAGCCAGAGCGGCGCCATGCCGAAGGGCCAGTTGCTGGGATCGGCCGCGTTCCAGAAGAAGAAGTTGTTGCCCAGTACCGCGCCGGGGCCGATGGCGAAGAAGAACCACCCGATGGTGACGATCCACGCCCAGGGGCGGAGCTTTTCCTTCTCCGGCGGCAGCCGGGTAAGCGACCGCAGCCAGTTGTGGTAGCTCATGCGCCGCTCGTACTCCTTCTTGTCGGGCTGGGTGAGCGCGCTGACGATCACCGCGACCCCGATATTGAAGAAGACGCCCCAGCCGGCGCAGTGGATGGTCAGCGGGTAGTGGCCGAACCCGAAGGAGTCGCGGAAGGCCTTGAACCACGCCCACCCGAAGGGGTAGGTCATGGTCACCGCGACGAGGCCGGCCACCAGGCCCCAGGTGACCCCCTGGCGGGTGAGCCAGGGGAAGTACAGGGTGCCCGCGAGCGGGATCCACATCATGGTGCCGTAGGAGACGGCCAGCCCTCCGAGCATGACCAGCGCGTCGGTGGAGAAGGTGGCCACGAGCAGCGCCATGACCGTCACGCCGGCCACCCACAGGCGGCCCATCATCTTCTGCTGGCCGGCCGTGGCCTTGGGGTTGATGTGGCGCAGGTAGATGTCGCGGGTGATCATGCCCGCGGCGGTGGACATGTAGGCCGAGCCCGTGGACTGCATGGCCGCCAGGGCGCACACGGCGAGCACCCCCACGAGCATGGGCCAGCCCTTGGCCAGGAGGTCGATCAAGGCCGGAACGAGGTTTTCCTGGTTCGGGGGCTTCAGGAGCTCGGGGGCGAAGACGCCCTGCTTGATCAGCACCCAGCCGCCCAGGCCCTGGAGGGCCGTGAAGACGAACAGGCAAAGGCCCACGCCAAACGAGCTCGCCCACACCTGCTGGGGCGCAAACGGCCGGGGGTTGGTGTTGGAGAAGCCCCACATGCTGAACGCCGGGGAGGACTGGATGCCCATGAGCGCCCACATGTAGGTGAGGATGAAGACG
>JBFLZB010000356.1 GCA_040756475.1 Thermodesulfobacteriota bacterium | reverse complement strand
TCGACTCCCCCTCGGTGCTCGCCCGCTTCGACGGCACCGGCCGGGTGGGCCCCGAGGACGCCGCGGCCCTGGGGCTCGTGGGACCCGCCGCCCGGGCCAGTGCCCTGGAGCGCGACGTGCGCCGCGACCACCCCTGGGGCGCCTACCGGTTCCAGCAGATCTCCGTCGCCACCGGCTTCCACGGCGACGTGCACGCCCGCTCCCTGGTGCGCAGCATCGAGCTCGACCGCTCGGCCGAGTTCTGCCGCGACCTGCTGGCCCACCCCCCCCGGGGGGCGGCCCTGGCCTCCTGCCCGCGGCCCCGGCCGGACCGGATCGCCCTGGCCCTGGTGGAGGCCTGGCGCGGCGAGCTCGTCCACGCCCGGGTTACCGGGAAAGACGGTCGGGTCGCGGCCGCCGAGATCGTGGACCCCTCGGTGCACAACTGGTTCGGCCTGGCACTGGCGCTTCGCGGCCAAGGCATCTCCGACTTCCCCCTTTGCAACAAGAGCTTCAACCTGGCTTACGCGGGGCATGATCTGTGATTGGCACGTGGCGGGTTGGGGGTTGCACGTTGGAGGGGCGGGGGCGGTAGTTCTTGCTCGGGATGCGAACGGCCGTGGATGGACGGAAGGGTTCGTAACTCCAACCCGCAACAGGCAACGCGCCACAAGCAGGATTTCCAATGTTCAACATCCTCCGCACCCGCCTGAAGTTCGGAAACCGCACGGCGCCCTTGCCGAAGCCGGGGGAGACGCCGGTGGGGGAGGGGTTTCGGGGGCTGCCGCGGCTTTCCGGGAACGCTTGCCCCGAGGGGTGCCGGGAGTGCGAGGCGGCGTGCCCCACGGGAGCCGTTCGAGGGGGAGCGGGCCGGGGGGACGAAGGGGGGCCCCGGATCGACCTGGGCACCTGCCTCTTCTGCCCCGAGTGCTCCCGCGCCTGCCCCCACGGGGCCGTGGGCTTCACCCGGGAGCACCGGCTCGCGGCCAGCGAGCGCAAGGCCCTGGAGGTCGGTCCCGGCGCGGGCCCGCCCCCGGTGCGCCCCATGCCGCCGAACCTGCGAAAGCTCTTCGGGCGCTCCTTCAAGCTGCGGCAGGTGAGCGCCGGGGGGTGCAACGGGTGTGAGGCGGAGCTCATCGTCACGGGGACGCTGGTCTTCGACCTCTCCCGCTTCGGCGTCCAGTTCGTGGCGAGCCCCCGCCATGCCGACGCCCTCGTGGTCACCGGCCCGGTCTCGAAGAACATGCGGCTCGCCCTGGAGAAGACCTATGCGGCGCTCCCTGCCCCCAAGCTCGTCATCGCGAGCGGGGCCTGCGCCATCGGCGGCGGGCCCTTCCGGGGGAGCCCCGAGGCCCACGACGGGGTCGGGGATCTCCTGCCCGTGGACCTGTGGATCCCCGGCTGCCCTCCCCACCCCTGGACCGTGGTGGACGGCATCCTGCGCCTGATGGGGCGGTTGTAGGCTCGAAGGAGAAGGGAAGAGCGGTCTCGCGCAGCGGCGCGACGGGCGCAACGTTCCCCATCGAAATCGAAATCGGCTCCCAAGCGGACCGCGATCCCGTAGCCGGTAGGTCCGAACCGAGAAGCGAAAGGCGGTCTCGCGCAAAGGCGCAAAGGGCGCAAAGAAAGGCGCGACGAACCCGACCTACCCCTGATGGGGAGACACTAGCCCATGGCCGAAGCTCTCGTCCTCGCCGCCGCAGCCCTGCTCGCCCTGAGCGGGGTGCCGGGCCTGTTCCTTCCCCGGGGCTCCCGGGCAGGGGAGGGGGCTTCGTTGGGGCTCGCCCTGGGGGGGGCGGCCGTGGGGCTAGCGG
>JBFLZB010000355.1 GCA_040756475.1 Thermodesulfobacteriota bacterium | reverse complement strand
GGTGTCGGGGCAAGCCCCGACCTACGTGAGGTCCATCCGCAGGCCAGACCTCATTCTATGCCCGCACGGGCAGGCCTTCCGGTCCGAAGTGCTTGAGCTTCATCCGCAGGGCCACGTTCACGAGGCTGATGAGCACCGGCACCTCCACCAGGGGGCCGATCACCGCGGCGAAGGCCTCTCCGGAGTGGAGGCCGAAGACCGCCACCGCCACCGCGATGGCGAGCTCGAAGTTGTTCGAGGCGGCGGTGAAGGAAAGCGTCGTCGTGTGGCCGTAGGGGGCGCCCACCTTGCGGCTCATCCAGAAAGACACGAAAAACATGGCGAAGAAGTAGATGGTGAGCGGGATCGCGATGCGCACCACGTCGAAGGGAAGCTGGATGATCATCTCGCCCTTCAGGCTGAACATCACGAGAATCGTGAAGAGGAGCGCGATGAGCGTGATGGGGCTGATCCGGGGGATGAACTGCTTTTCGTACCACTCCCGGCCCTTGGTCTTGAGCCCGATGACCCGGGAGAGGATCCCGGCGATGAACGGGATGCCGAGGTAGATGAAGACGCTCTCGGCGATCTGGCCCATGGTGATGTCCACCACGATGGCGTCCCCGAGTCCGAGGAACGACGGGAGCCAGGTGATGAAGAACCAGGCGTACACGGAGAAGAAGAGCACCTGGAAGATCGAGTTGAAGGCCACGAGCCCCGCGCAGTACTCGGTGTTGCCCTTGGCCAGGTCGTTCCACACGATGACCATCGCGATGCAGCGGGCGAGCCCGATGAGGATGAGGCCCACCATGTACTCCGGGTAGCCCCGGAGGAAGATGATGGCCAAGAGAAACATGAGCACCGGGCCCACGACCCAGTTCTGGAAAAGGGAGAGGGCGAGCACCTTCTTGTTTTGGAAGACCCGGGGCAGCTCCTCGTACTTCACCTTGGCGAGCGGCGGGTACATCATCAGGATCAGGCCGATGGCGATGGGGATGTTGGTGGTCCCCACCTGGAAGAACTCGATGACCTCGTTCACGCCTGGAAAGAGCCATCCGCCCCCCACGCCCACGAACATGGCGAGGAAGATCCACAGGGTCAGGTACCGGTCGAGGAACGAGAGCCTCTTGGCGACGCCGGACATGGTCACTCCTCCTTCACGAACGACGCGACCCGGGCGCGAATCTCGTCGCGCACCCGGCGAAACACCGCCAGCACCTGCTCGTGCGTTCCCCGGGCCTCGGCCGGGTCGTCGAAGGGCCAGTGCTGCCGCTCCTTGACCTTTCCCAGGAACACCGGGCACGACTCCCTCGCCCCGCCGCACACGGTGACCAGGAGGTCGAGATCCTCCCCCAGGAGCTCGTCCACCGACTTGGACCGCTGCCCCGAGATATCGACCCCGACCTCCGCCATGACGCGAACCGCCAGGGGGTTCACTCCCTGGGGCCTCGTGCCGGCCGAGAGGGCCTCGTACCGGTCGCCGCCCAGGTGCCGGAGCCACCCCTCGGCCATCTGGCTTCGGCAGGAGTTGCCGGTGCACAGGAACAGGACGCGCTGCTTCATGGATCCCTCACGCGGCGCTTCGGCCGCACAGTTCCTCGCGGCACACCGCCGCGGCCTGCCGCCGCAGTTCGGCCGCCTCTGCGTCCCCCGCCGCGGCGAGGCGCAGCGGCGCGAGAAGGCCCTGGACCAGGGGGCTCGGAGCGGGGTGGATGCGGTAGTTCTTCCACGGCCCCTCGCGGGACGACGCCACGAACCCCGCCTCCTCCAAGACCTGGAGGTGCCGGGAGGCGGTGGACTGGGCCAGGCCCAGCAC
>JBFLZB010000354.1 GCA_040756475.1 Thermodesulfobacteriota bacterium | reverse complement strand
CCTCCAGGACGGTGGGCGGTGGGATCGGGAGGTGCGCCTGGTGCAGCGCGAAAAGAGCGAGCTGCCGCCAGCCGGTTCTGGAACGGGAGGAAGTCGCCGCGGACCTTGAAGTCTCGTTCGGCTCCGGTACGGTGTCGCCAGGGCAGGCCCGTCCGGGGTGGCACACGCAGACTGGCGAGGAGGTGGAGCATGGGAAACCGCAGCTTGGCGGCAGGGCGCCGAAAGGTCGGCCACCAGGCGGTTCCGAAGTGGCTCGGGCTGGCAGTGGCGGGGCTCGTCGCCGCCGGCGCCCCGGGGTGTGCGGAGAAGACGCCCAAGCCCGACGAGCCGACCCCCGTGCGTCTGGTGACCTGGCGGCCCAACCAGCCCGAGGTGTGGGACGAGGTGTTCGCCCGCTTCGAGGCCCGCAATCCGGACCTCAAGGTCGTTCGGGAGGTCGGCCCCCACTCCACCACGGCCTTCCACGCCCTCCTCACCCAGAAGCTCAAGAACCAGAGCCCGGACGTGGACGTCTTCCTCATGGACGTCATCTGGCCTCCCGAGTTCGGCTCTGCCGGTTGGGCCCTTCCCCTGGACGAGCGGTTTCCCCCAGAAGAGCGGGCGCAGTTCCTCCCCGGGGCGATCCTCGCGAACACCTACGAGGGCCGTCTGTACGGTGTGCCGCTCTATCTGGCGAGCGGCATGCTCTACTACCGCAAGGACCTGCTCGCGCAGCACGGGTTCGAGCCACCGGAGACCTGGGAGGAGATGGTCGCTCAGGCGGCGGCCATCGTGGCCCGGGGGACCGAAGCCGGGGAGGAGCTCCACGGCTTCTCCGGGCAGTTCAAGCAGTACGAGGGGCTGGTCTGCGACATGCTGGAGTTCATCCTGAGTCGGGGCGGGCACGCGGTGGACCCCCGGACGGGGCGAAGCGCCCTGGCCGAGGAGCCCGCCCTGGAGGCGGTGCGGTTCGTCCGGGACCGGATCATCGGGGGAGCCGCCCCCCGGGGGGTGCTCACCTACGCCGAGCCCGAGTCCCTGGACCTCTTCGTCCAGGGCAAGGCCGTCTTCCACCGCAACTGGCCCTATGCGTGGGAGGTGGCCAACAATCCGGAGAAATCCCGCGTGGAAGGGCGGGTGGGGCTCTCGGTGCTTCCCCGGTTCCCCCAGGGGGAGAGCACGGCCACCCTGGGCGGCTGGCAGGTGGGGGTGAGCCGCTTCTCCCGGAACGCCGACGCCGCCTGGCGCCTGGTGTCGTACCTCACGAGCTTCGAGACCCAGAAGCTCCTCGCCATCCGTGCGGGGCTCGCTCCAACCCGGCGCGCCGTGTACGAGGACCCGGAGGTGCTGGCCGCCCAGCCCCACCTGGGCGCCATGGCGGAGGTCTTCGCCACCGCGTACCCGAGGCCCCGCACCCCGGTCTATCCGGCCGTCTCCAACGTGCTCCAGCGCTACTTCAGCACCGCCATCGCCGACCGGTCCTCCGACCTGGACCACCTGGCGCGGGAGGCTTCCGCGGAGGTGGACCGCATCCTGGATCTGGCCCGCTGAGGCCGGGGTCTTGGAGCTCCGGTTCCATACGCCAGAGGGGCGGGAGCGGGCCTTCGCCGCGTGCCTGCTCGCTCCGTGCTTTGTGTTCGTGGCGGTCTTCGCCTTCTACCCCATCGCCTACTCGTTCTATCTGAGCCTCCACCGGATCGTCCTGGGCCTGCCCCACCTGGGGGAGGCCTTCGTCGGGTTCCAGAACTACCGGGACCTGGCGGCCGACGGGGTCGCCTTGCGGTCGCTTCGCAATACCCTGGTCTTCGTCTTCGCTACCACCGCGCTGGAGCTCCTCCTGGGGCTGGGGATCGCCCTGGTGATCAACCGCCGCTTTCCGGGCCGGGG
>JBFLZB010000353.1 GCA_040756475.1 Thermodesulfobacteriota bacterium | reverse complement strand
CGCTGCGATTTTGAAAAGGTCAACGAGGAGTAGCAATGAAAGTCGCGAAGGTAGACGCAGGGGCCAACCTGGCCGACCCCGCCTCCCAGGCCTGGAGCAGCGTGACGTCCACGGCGGTCGCGCTTGCCCCGGTGCCGCTGGCGGCCCAGCCCACGGAGTACATCCGCGAGGCCTGGGCGAAGCGGGCCTACGGCAAGACCGCCGAGGCGAAGGTCGCCGCCGCCACGGACGGCCAGAAGCTCTACGTGCGGGTGGAGTGGCAGGACGACGGCGCTCCCAACGGCGAGTTCCAGGATGCCGCCGGCGCGATCGTCGGTGACGGCGCCCTGGCCACGCTGGGCGAGGCGAACGCACCGGTGAACCTCTGGTACTGGGAGAACGGGCGGGGCGCCCTCAACCTGGTGTCGAAGGGTCCCGGCGTGGTGAGCAAGGCCGATGCCAGCGCGGTGGGCGGCGCGGGCGCCCTGGCGGGCGGGAAGTGGTCGGTGGTGGTGAGCGGACCGGCCAGTGCCGCCCGGGGGAAGCTCGGGGTGGCCGTCTGGAACGGTTCGAACGAAGAGCGGGCAGGGCTTGCCGCGGTCAGCCGCGAATGGCTGACGCTCGAGTAGGCAGGAGGAGAAGAAGATGACTGCAAACGGAACGCGGCAAGTCGCCTGGGTGTTCGACCTGAACAAGTGCATTGGCTGCCAGACCTGTTCGGTGGCCTGCAAGGTGCTCTGGACCCGTGACGAGGGTGAGAAGCACGAGTGGTGGTGCTCGGTGAACACGATGCCGGGCCAGGGCACGCCGAAGGACTGGGAGGCGATGGGTGGTGGCGTGGACGCCGCCACGGGCAAGGCGAAGGGCGGCCACCAGCCGACGAAGGGCGAGTTTGGCGGCGGCTGGGACTTCAACTACTACGAGGTGTTCTACGGGGGCACGGCGGGCAAGGCCCACCTGGAGCCCCAGGCCCCGCGCGAGAACCGCTGGGCGATGAACTGGGACGAGGACCAGGGTGCGGGGGAGTGGCCGAACTCCTACTTCTACTACCTGCCCCGCATCTGCAACCACTGCACCAACCCCACCTGCCTGCAGGCCTGCCCCACGGGCGCCCTCTCCAAGCGGGACGACGGTCTCGTCTTGCGGGACGAGGATGTCTGCATGGGGGACCGCTTCTGCATGGAGGCCTGCCCCTACAAGAAGATCTACTTCAACTACGAACGGCACGTGTCCCAGCACTGCATCGGTTGCTTCCCGCGCATCGAGGCGGGGGTGGCGCCGGCCTGTGTGCGCCAGTGCCCGGGGCGGGCCGTCTTCGTGGGCTACCTCGACGACGAGAGCTCGGCGGTCTACAAGCTGGTGAAGAGCTGGAAGATCGCCCTTCCCCTGCACGCCGAGGCGGGCACGGGACCGAACGTCTTCTACGTGCCGCCGCTGTCGCCCTACCGGCTGAAGGACGACTTCAGCATCGACTACGAGACGCCGCGCATCCCGCCGGAGTACCTGGAGAGCCAGTTCGGACCGGAGGTGCACACGGCCCTGGCCACCCTCCGCTCCGAGATGGCGAAGGTCCGCGAGGGCGGCTCCTCCGAGATGCTCAAGACCCTCATCGCCTACAAGTGGCAGGAACTGCTCGGGCCCTTCACCACCGACCCGGCTTCCCTTACTCCCGCCGCGTCGTAACCTGAGCGTAGGAGGCAGCAGACATGTTTGTTTACTCACTCGCCGGCTTGCAGATTGACGGCGACGCCAACGAGGAGATGGAGCTCGCCGACAACGAGACCACGGCGCGGCTGGGCGTATACCAGGCACTTGGGCGCCTGCTGACGTGCCCCGACGCGGATTCGCATGCAGCCGCGGTGGCCGGCGAGTGGCCGGGACGCCTGGCTCACGACGCGGGCCTTCTGCCGTTTGCTTTCGACTTCGGGTCCGCCTCGGTGCCGGCGGC
>JBFLZB010000352.1 GCA_040756475.1 Thermodesulfobacteriota bacterium | reverse complement strand
CGATCCACCACCCGGGTGGCAAGCAGGGTCCGGGAGCCCTTGCGCTCCGCCCCGCAATCCGCGATGTTCGGAGGCCGCGTAGCCGAGGGAGCCGGCGCGCCGAACCTCACCGCTTTCGGCCTCGCTGCCGCGGTTCGGTCGAGGCGGTACGGGGCTGCGCTCCACGGACTCCCGGACCCCGCCCAAAAAATTTGGTGGTGGATTCTGGTGGACGGGTGGACCCTGGCGGCACCCGGACTACCGGCACGGCAGGAGCCTGTCCGGCTGGAACGGGATCTGATCTTCCGGGTTGCCTGCCGGTTCGACCTTCCTCTGTGTGCGGCCCCATCGATCCGTCCGCCCCGCCTTGGCCACTCGCCGCAGCGGCACGTCACTGCCTCGGGGCCCCGCGGATCGCTCCTGGACCCGGCGCCCGCGAGGTTTGACCGCCCGCGGCGGCGGGGGTAGGTTCCTCGGGGTGCGGCGGCATCGCGGCGAGAGGAGGTTTCCGTGCACAAGACCCTCTTTGAGATCGAGCTCAGCACCGACCCCGCCGACCCCGTTTTGTACCTGGACCAGCGGCTCCCCTTCCAGGAGCACTCCCAGCGCATCCGGATCCACGCCGACCAGATCGACACCCTGATCGGGTGGCTCCGGGAGGCGAAGGACATGCTCACCGCACGGCGGGAAGCGGGGTAGGGCCATGGACGAGGTGCTGGAGGTCTTCTACGACTTCGTCTGACCCTGGTGCTACTTCGACACCGTGGGTGTCGCTGTGCTCCAGGCGGAGACCGGGGTGGCGGTGCGGTGGACGGGGTTTCCCCTCCACCCGGAGACGCCTCCTGACGGAACGACCCTGGAAGAGCTGTTTGCCGGGAGGGGGATCGACGTGGAAACTGTGCTCGCCCGCCTGCGCCGGGTGGCCGCAGAGGTGGGCGTGCCCCTGGGGGACCGGCGGCGCACCTACAACAGTCGCCGCGCCCAGGAGCTGGCGCGGTGGGCCCAGTCCCGGGGCTTCGGCGACGCCTTCCGGGAGCGTGCATTCCGGGCCTACTTTGCCGAAGGGAGAAACCTGTGGCTCCCCGAGGAGCTCGCCCGGATCGCCGAAGCGGCGGGCCTCCCCGGGCTGGAGGCGCTGGATGCCCTGGCGGACCCGCGTTGGGCGCAGGAGGTGGACGCGGACTGGGCCCGGGCGCGGCGTCTGGAGGTGAACGCCGTGCCTACCCACGTCTTCGGGGGCCGAGTCGCCGCGGGCTTCTTGCCCCACGACGACCTGGTCCGGTTCGTCGGGGGTGCCGGAAAAGAAAGGAGAAGGGAATGAGGCGCGCGAGTTGGTTCTGGCTGGTGTCCCTGTGGGGCGCTCTGGCGTGGCCGGCGGCGGGTCTGGGAGCTCCCTCCGCCGTGGGAGAGCTCGTGGGGCTCGACGGCAAAGCGGTCGGCACGGTGGAAGCCCGCGAGGGGCCGGGCGGGTTGCTGATTGCGGTCACCGCCGCGGGGCTTCCGCCGGGAGCTCACGGGTTCCACCTCCATGCGGTGGGGGAGTGCGTGCCGCCCTTTTCCTCTGCAGGAGGCCACTTCAGCCCCACGGGGAGGAAGCACGGGCTTCTGAGCTCCGAAGGCCCTCACCTGGGGGATCTCCCCAACGTGCACGTGGCCCCCGACGGAACGCTCCGGGTAGAGACCTTCGCCCCCGGGGTGATCCTCGAGGGGGGTCCTCACGCCCTCCTCGACGCCGACGGCGCCTCGGTGGTGCTCCACGAAGGGCCCGACGACCACCGCACGGACCCCGCGGGGGGTGCCGGGGCCCGCATCGCCTGCGCCGTGCTCCGGAGGGGGCCGTGAGCGGGACGGTACCCGGCGGGGAAGGCCAGGGCGCCTCCTGCGAGCTGGTACCCGAGGCCCCCGGGGCCCCGGAGGCCGCGCCGTCCGCACCGCCGGTCGTGCAGCGGC
>JBFLZB010000351.1 GCA_040756475.1 Thermodesulfobacteriota bacterium | reverse complement strand
CTCCAGGACCCAGGGAGCGAGGAAGCCGAGCACCAGGGCGCCCAGGGCGAGCCCCAGGCCCGCCCACTCCGCCACGGGGGACGGCGGAGCGGCTTGGCCCTGGAACCGGTCGGTCCCGTCGGGTTCCGGAACCAGGGCAAAGGCCCCGGGCAGTACCCGAAAGCAGTACCCGGCCGTGAGAAGCCCGCTCCCCCCCAGCACCGCGGCCCAGGCCCAGCCGCCGCTCTCCACCGCCGCCCCCAGCAGGAGCCACTTGCCCACGAATCCTCCGCTGGGGGGCAGCCCCATGAGGCTCACCGACGCGGCCGCGAAGGCAAAGGCGGCAACGGGCCGCGCCTGGAGCACCCGGGGCAGCTCCGCCACCCGGTCGTGGCCGGCGCTGGCGGCGAGCGAGCCTGCGGCGAGGAACATCCCCGCCTTGGCGAGGCCGTGGGAGAGTGCCAGGTACACCGCTCCCGCCCAGGCTGCGGAGCACCAGGGGGTGGGCCCGGCCAGGGGAAAGACCAGGAAGAGGACTCCCACCTGGGCCACGGTGGAGTAGGCCACCAGGAGCTTCAGCCGGTCCTGGACGAGTGCGAGCACCGAGCCCCATACCAGGGCAGCCGCGCCCAGGGCGCCCAGGAAGGTGCCGACCAGGTGGGCGCCCCCGGCACCCGCCGCGGACGTCCCGAAGACGGGGAGCCAGAACCGCAGGAAGAGGTAGAAGGAGGCCTTCACCACCAGGGCGGAGAGCACGGCGCTCACGGGCGCCGGGGCGTTGCCGTGGGCCGGCGGGAGCCACACGTGGAAGGGGAAGACCGCGGCCTTGAGGAGGAGCCCCCCCGCCACCAGCGCCGCGGCGGCCCCCGTGCCCGGGCCGGGCTCGACCGACCGGGCCAGGGCGGCGAGGTCCAGGGTGGCGTGGCCGGCATAGAGGAAGACCACCCCCAGGAGGTAGGCGAAGGAGCCCAGGAAGTTCACCAGGAGGTAGCGTAGCGCCGCCGCCAGGGCCTCGGGCTTGCCCTCCTGGGCCGCCAGCCCCACGGCCGCGAGCCCCAGGAGCTCCAGGCACACATAGAGGTTGAAGGCATCGGCGGAAAGAAAGAGGGCGTGGAGGGCCGCCCAGGCGAAGAGCCAGAGGGACCAGAAGAGATCTCGGCCATCGCGCCGCGCTGCCCCGGCCGGGCTGCCGGTGCCGGCCAGCGCGTGGAGGGTCGCGCCGCACCCCACGGCGGCCGTCAGCAGGCACAGGAGGGCCGAGAGCCCGTCGGCGTGCCAATCGATCCCAAGCGGGGGGCCCCACCCGCCGATCCGGTAGCGTTGGGGGCCGTGGAGGACGACATGGGCGGCCAGGCCCGCCGCCAGGACCGGCAGGACCAGCGCCGAGAGGGCCGCCGCTGCCCGACCGGCCCGAGGCAGCGCGAAGGCCAGGAGGGCAGCCCCCAGGGGGAGGAGGACCAGGGCGGGAGCCCACGGCACTCCTTCCAACAGGTAGCCGGCCACGGTCAGCCTCCGTCCGGATCGGGGGGGCCGCTTCCCCGGGACGCGGATTCGCCCGTCGCCTGACCCAGCGCCCGGTCCAGGGCCAGGGCCAGGGCGGTGGCGCTCACCGCCACCACGAGGCCGGTGAGCACCATGGCGTGGGGCACCGGGTCCGGGGGGCCCTCGGGGGCCCGGCGGGCGGCGGCCACCAGCACCAGGAAGACGCCGCTGCCCATCACATTGAGCCCCAGGAGCCGGCGCAGGAAGGGCCCGCGGAAGAGCGCGCCGTGGAGGCCCACGGCGAAGAGCCCGGCCCCGGCCAGGGCGTAGAGGACTGCCGGGCTCATGGCTGCTCCTCTCGCCCGGCCGCGGCCCCCGCGAAGAGGGCGACCATGGTGGCTGCCACCGAGAGCGCCAGCGCCGCCTCCGTGAAGAAGAGGAGCGGCCCCGCCCACGCGGGGGGAAACTCCAGGAACCGCCG
>JBFLZB010000350.1 GCA_040756475.1 Thermodesulfobacteriota bacterium | reverse complement strand
ATCTCCTCACCCAGGAAACCTCCATCAAGCGCGGTACCCAGACCAAGCGCCGCCGCGCAGGCTGGGATGACGCCTATCGCCTCAAAGTGCTGGCTGGCTAAGGTTTTTATGTGCGATCGCCCTGTCCCGGCCCCATTGCCCCGTTGACACGCCCGGTTGGCCGGAGGTACCTTTCACCAACCCCGGCACCAGCGCCGGCTTGCCGTCACCGCAGGGAACGTCGAAGAGGGACCCGGCACATGGCGGGTCCCTCTCGTTGTCTGCGGCAAGACGCGGCCGGCATCGACCCGCAGCGCAGAAGAACTGCCACGGCCGGAGGGCGCCGCCCCTGGGCAAAGACAAGGCCCCCGGCACCGTCAGAGGAGGAGAAATGTCGGTTCGTCTTTTCGTGGGAAACCTCTCGTTCGACGTGACCGAGGCGGAGCTCAAAGAGCTCTTCTCGGCGTCCGGGCCGCCGTCGTACGTTCGGATCCCCACCGACCGGGAGACGGGCAAGCCCCGGGGATTCGCCTTCGTGGAGTTCGGCGACCGCGCCCAGGCCGAGGACGCCATCCGCCGGTTCAACCAACAGCTCTTCAAGGGGCGGGCCCTCGCCGTAAACGAAGCGCGCGCCCGGGAGGAAGGGGCGGGCGCCCGTCCGTTTGCCCCGCGGCCGGCTGCCCCGGGGCCGGGTCTTCGTCCCGCCCCCCGGCCCCGCCCCACGGAACCCCTGGCGGGTTCCGACGAGACCGGTGCCCCGGGGCAGCCCCGGGGCACCTTCGGCCCCGACGCGCGCCCCCGCAACCGCCGCAAGCGTGAAGGAACGGGGGTGCGGGAGGAGCGGGTCCCCAAGGGCCCCCTGCGCGAGCGCAACACGGGGCAGATCTTCTCCGGGGGAGACGAAGAAGAGGGGGATGAGGAGCTACTGGACGACTTCACCCTCTGGAAGCGCGAAGAGCCCAAGGACGACGAGAGCTGACGCGGCAGCGCGCCGGCCCGGGGCCTGGCGAGGATCTCCCCAAAGCGCTCCACCTTCGGCGGGATGCGGGGGCGACGCAGGGTTCCAGGTCCTGGCGCCCCCAGGGTTTCTAGCGCTCCTCGCTCGCCAGTCCCTTCTTGATCATGCGCCCCAGGTCGCAACCCGCGAAGAGGTGGAGGTGGTAGTGCATCACCTCCTGGTGGGCGTCGGGGCCGACGTTGGAGAGGATCCGATAGCCCCGGCCCTGGAGCCCGAGCTGGCCTGCCACCTGCTGCACGGCCCGGTAGAAGCCGGTCACCATCTCGGAGGGGGCCTTCGCCGAGAAGTCGTCGAAGGAGGCATACTCCCCCTTGGGAATCACCAGGACGTGGACCGGCGCCTGGGGCGAGATGTCGTAGAAGGCTAGGGCGAAGGGGTCCTCGTAGACCTTCTTGCAGGGGATCTCTCCCCGCAGGATGCGCGCAAACACGTTGGTGGGGTCGTAGGCCACGGCCGGTCCTCCTGAGGGGTTGGGGGTTGCGCCGCAAACCGCTCGGGCGGCGCGGCCGCGAGGCGGCTTGGCCCATTCTCGCGGTCTGCACGGGAGAGATCAACGGGTTTGGACCGTTCCCAGGCGGCGACCACGCCACCCGGGGGGCCGGGAGCCGACAGAGGGAGGAGAAACGTGGCCGCGGACGGGGCCGTTGCGGTGGGAAGCTGGGTCTCGTCGCTGTGCACGCGATGCCGCGCGGCGACCCGCCACGTCGTCGTCTCGGTGGCGTTCGGCCGGCCGGCCAAGGTCCAGTGCTCGACCTGCGAGGGCGTGCACAACTATCGGGACCCGGCCGCCGCAAAGCAGGGCCGAAGCTCCAAGGGCCCTCGAGAGGCCGCCCCCCGCACGCCGGAGGAGGAGTGGCTGGCCCGGATGAAGGGCAGAGACCCCCGCCAGGCCATCCCCTACGGCCACCCCGGGCTGCCCCAGGCCGGTGACCTCGTGGAACACCCCTCCCTGGGCTACGGCCTGGTGCTCCAGG
>JBFLZB010000349.1 GCA_040756475.1 Thermodesulfobacteriota bacterium | reverse complement strand
GCCCAGACCGTGGGGCAGCAGTACAACCCCCGCAACTTCCTGCTCATGCACGCCATGGGTCCCAACGTGGCAGGCGTCATCGGCTCGGCCGTGGCCGCGGGCATCCTGCTGGCGCTGCTGCGGTAGGAATGGCGGCAGCCAGACGCCGCGTCCCCGTCCAAATCGGGATCGCTATCGAAATCGATCCCGATTCCGATACCGATCGGGAAATCCGCCCGGGAGCCCGACGGGAACGAGAGGAAGAACCCGGGACCCCGGTCAGCGCCCCAGGCGGCTTGCCGGCACGGCCATCAAGGTGACGGTGGCCTTGGCCACGAGCCGGTCTGCGCCCGAATCGATGGCGAACACCTCCGATTCGGCTACGAGGATCGTCCGCCCGGGGCTGAGCACCCGGGCGCGGCAGAGCACCCGGTCGCCCACGGCGGGTTTGAGGAAGTTGATCTTGAACTCGATGGTGAGGATGCGCCGGTCCTGGGGAACGAGCGTGTAGGCGGCGTACCCGGCGGTATGGTCGGCCAGGGCGGCGAGGACGCCGGCATGTACGAAGCCGTCCTGCTGCCGGTGCTCGGGCCGGACCGGGCAGACGGTTTCGAAGAGCCCCACACCTACCCGTTCCACGCCGAAGCCGCAGTGGGCGGGAAAGCCCTGCACGAAATCCTGGGCCAGGAGTCGGGCCCGCTCCGGGTCCATCCTGCCGCCTCCCTCGGTCCTCACCGCTGGTAGGTCACGCCGGCAACCCAGCCCCAGCTCTCGGCGTCCTGGAAACCCCGGCGCCCGGCCGCATCGAGGCGCCAGCGGGTGCCGTGCCATCCCAGGACCGCGGCGACCGTGGCAAAGTCGCGGCGCCGGCCCACGCCGAAGGGCCCCACGCGGCCGCTCGCCTCGGCGCCGGCCCGCAGTCGCCCCCACACCGGGCCGCGAAGCGCCACCCCCCACGTCAGGAGGTCCTCCTGGGTCTGGCTCCTGTGGGGATCGCCCAGGATCGCCAGCCCCGCGTTCACGTCGAAGCGCAGCTCCCCGAGGTGACGGCCGTAGAGGGCCGCGAGAAAGACGTCGGTCTCGTTGGTTCCCAGACCCCGGTCCGCCGAGGCGTTGGGGAGCTTGACGCCGAAGCGAAGGGCCAAGCCCCGAACGGCACCCGGAAAGAGGCCGAGCTTGGTCCACAGCCGCAGGTCCCCGGTGTCATAGGCACCCGTCGCTCCCTCCCCGGGGTCGAACCACAGGAGCTCGTACTGGAAGGAGACCTCGGCGTGGGGGCCCACCCCGAGCGTTCCTTCCACCTCGGGAAAGGTCCAGAGCTTCCCCTTGCCCCCCGGCAGGTGCCGGCTCTTCTGGTAGGTCTCGCTGATCCCGGCCGAGAGGGAGTAGCGTCCCTCGCCCACCATGGAGGACTCTTCCGTGAGGTAGGGCCACTCGGCCCCCGCCGGCAAACCCAGCGCCAGGAGGAGCGCTGCGGCCAGGCCCGGCCACGCTCTCACCGGGCCTGCCCCACCAGGTCGGCGATGGCGACGTTGGCCAGCGCCCACAGCACGTCCAGGGCCAGGTGCAGGTGGGCACGGGCGTCTACCAGGAGGGAGGCCGAGGCCGGGAACTCCTCTGCGGCAGCCCACAGGAGGACTTGCAGGGGAATGCGGGGAAGCGCCGGGAGCTCTGCCGCGGCATCGGCCCCGGGGCTGGCGGTCCCCCCCAGGGAGCGGGCGGCCGCGAGCAGGTCTCCGGGGCGGCGGCCGAACGCGGTTTCCAGCCGGGGAGTGGGCAGGCCGTGGGGGCCCCGGAAGAAGGCCTCCCCACCGGGGAGCTCCCGAAACGCGACCCACTCCCCCCGCGGGGGGGCCTCGACGGCGCCGGCCAGGTAGGCCACCGCCACCAGGGCCCGCTGGTAGCCGATGGGCCGTCCGAGGTCGGTGGCCCAAGACACGGTGCGCGCCCGGGGAGCGACCCGGATTTCCTTGCCGAGGAAGGGCAGGGTGAAGATCTCTCCGTCCCACGTCGCTCCGCCGGCTCGCGCCGCGTCGGCGGCGGGGCGCCGCCC
>JBFLZB010000348.1 GCA_040756475.1 Thermodesulfobacteriota bacterium | reverse complement strand
CGGCCCGGCCGGGGCCGCCCCTGCTTCGATCTTTCGAGGAACCGTACCGGAAGGAGGCGCCGTGATCGGAGCCATCGCAGGAGACATCATCGGGAGCGCCTACGAGTTCGCGCCCACCAAGCGGGAGGACTTTCCCCTCTTCGGGGATCTCTCGACCTTCACCGACGACACCGTGCTCACCGTGGCCACTGCCGACGCGCTCCTCGGCGGCCGGGACTACGCAGAGGTTTACCGGGCCTGGGGGTGCCGCTACCCGGACCAGAGCTACGGGAGCCTGTTTCGGCAGTGGCTTCGGGCGGACGACCCCCGCCCCTACGGGAGCTACGGCAACGGCTCGGCCATGCGGGTGAGCCCGCTGGGCTGGGCCTTCGACACCCTCGACGAGGTCCTGGTCGAGGCGACGCGAAGCGCCGCGGTCACCCACGGCCACCCCGAGGGGATTCGGGGCGCCCGGGCCGCCGCGGGGTGCGTCTTCCTGGCGCGCCGGGGGGCGTCGAAAGAAGAGCTTCGCCGCTTCATCGAGGAGACCATCGGCTACCGGCTCGACCGCACGCTGGCCCAAATCCGCCCCGGCTACCGCTTCGACGAGACCTGTCAGGGCTCGGTGCCCGAGGCGGTCACCGCGTTCCTCGAGTCCGGGTCCTACGAGGACGCGGTGCGAAAGGCCGTGTCCCTGGGGGGCGACGCCGACACCCAGGCCGCGATTTCCGGCGGCATCGCCGAGGCCTTCTACGGGGGCGTGCCCGAGGCGGTCTGGAACGAGACCCTGGGGCGCCTCACCTGCGAGATGGGCTCGGTGGTGGCCCGCTTCTATCGGCGCTTCGGGCTCCCCCACTGCTGGCGGCAGGACGTCCCGGGAACCGGGGCCACCCCGAAGCGCCCGCGCCAGGGTCGGAGGCGAAGCCAGGGCCAGGCCGGCTTCCGGAGTCCCGCAGGCCCAGAGACTAGTGCCGGCTGCGACAAGGGGATCGCCCCCGCGCAGGCAACCCCGTGAGCGCCCCGAAGGGGCTTGCCTCCTACTGGGTCGAGCCCGGGCGCCTCCTGGCCGGGGCCTACCCCGGCTCGCCGCACCCGGCCGACGCCCGGGCCAAGCTCGCCTGGCTCCGAGGCCAGGGGGTGCGCTCCTTCGTCGACCTCACCGAGCCCGGCGAGGTTACCCGGCTGGGGCGGCTCGTCCCCTACGCGCCGCTGCTGACGGAGGCGGCCGGAAACGGCGGGCCGGCGGCGGCCTATCTCCAGCTGCCGGTCCCGGACCTGTCGGTGCCGACCCGGGCCGGCATGCGGGCGCTCCTGGACCGCCTCGATCGGGACGCCCGAGAGGGCCGTCCCGTCTACCTCCACTGCCTGGGAGGCCGGGGACGCACCGGCACCGTGGTCGCCTGCTGGCTCGTCCGCCACGCCCCGCGCCTGCTCGGCACGGCAGACCCCTCCTGGGCCCGGGAGCGGGCCCTGCGGGCGATCGTGGAGCTGCGCCGGGCGCACGACGTCCCCGACCCGGAGGGCTCCCCGGAGACCCCGGCCCAGTTCGCCCTGGTGCGCACGTGGGCAGTGGGGGAGTAGGCTCGGACGAAAGGAGGAGAAGATGGAGCTCTGCGCGAAGTGCGGCACTGCCTTCGACCCCGGGCCCGAGGGGCAGCGGTCCCGCGAGGAAGAGTCCCTGGGCCCCCTGGCCGACATCGGCCGGGTGTTCTACGGCGTGGGTTCCGAAGCGCCCCTCTGCCCCCGCTGCCGCCGCGACCTGGAGCACACCGGAACGGCGCTCCTCTCCGGCGGGGGATGAACGTGCGGTGAATGCCGACCAAGGAGGATGGAGATGACCAAGGCTCGCGCACGCAGGGTGCTCGGGGTGAGCGACGGACCGGCCCTCCCGAAGACCTCCGAGGCGGCCGGCCGGGCCTGCCTGGAGGACGCCATCGCCCTGGCCGTGAGCGCCCACCGGGGCCAGGTGGACAAGGCCGGCGCACCCTACGTGCTCCACCCCCTGCGGGTCATGCTCCCCATGGAGAGCGACACGGAGAAGATGGCCGCGGTCCTCCACGACGTCGTGGAGGACACCGA
>JBFLZB010000347.1 GCA_040756475.1 Thermodesulfobacteriota bacterium | reverse complement strand
CGCACCCTGCGGCGGCTGCTGCCCGAGCTGCGCATCGACGCCGACGTGGAAGTCGTCTTGAGGCCTCCCGAGACCAGCATCCGCGAGCTCATCCAGGCCGAGAGCCGCGACGCGGACGCGGTGCTCCTGGGCCTCGCCACCCCGGAACAGGGCAAGGAAGAAGAGTACGCCCTGCGCCTGGCGGAGCTGGCCGACGGCCTGCCCACCTTCTTCTTCGTCAAGAACGCGAGCTTATTCGTCGGCGAGCTGATTTCCGCCGAAGGGCAGGGGGACCTCTCGCGCATTCCCCTGCCTGCCGGCACACAGGTACAGGGGGGGACCCGCGCCGGGAGGTGACCGTGTACAACCGAAGCGATCTCACCGGGGAAGAGCTCGTCGGCCTCCTGCCCCACGTGATGGGCACCCAGCACCCCGACAACGTCTCCAAGGTGCCCTTCGGTCCCGGGCCCGAGGTGGACCGGCACCTGGAGGAGGAAGAGGTCCTCTACAACGCCACGGTGCTGGGACTTCCCGAGCTCATGATCGACTACGAGAAGAAGCAGGGGGGGTGCACCCCCCTCTGGGACTGGCTGCACCGCTGCCCCACCTGCCTGGAGGAGAAGGTGATCGGGCGCGACTTCCACGTGACCCCCCGCATCCCCAACGGCGACACGGACCGTGACGACCCCTACTTCTGGCAGAGCATGGGGATCTTCGTGAACTCCCTCCTGGTGATGAAGCGGATGGGGCTTTCATGGCTGCCGTTTTCCGAGTTCATCCTCCCCGACGCGAGCCGGGGGGCCACCCTCGCGGAGGTGGAGCGCGACATCGCCGGCCTCTTCGAGCTCCAGCGCGCGCAGTACCGGCACTACGGGAACGGCTCCTCTTTTCCCTACGAGGGGAAGTTCTTCGTCCAGGGCATCCCCCTCATCGAGACCGTGGAGGACCTCCTGGACCCCGAGCCCATCTGGGACGAGCTCATCGACCGCCGGCGCCAGCTCACCGGGGAGGAGACCTACGTGCAGCGAAGCTTCATCGCCCGCAGCGACCCCGCCCTCAAAGCCGGGCTCGTGCCGGCGCTCGTGGCCGCGTCGGTGGCCCTCCACCGGGGGCGCCAGTACGAGCGGCGCACCGGCATCCACGTGCCCCAGATCCTCGGGATCGGGTCGGCCCCCTTCCGGGGGGGATTGACGCCGGAGGACCGGAGCATCGAGGCGGTGCTCTCTACCTACCCGGGCATGGCTACGGTCACGGTCCAGTCGGCCTTCCGCTACGACTACCCCGAGGAAGAGGTGATCCGGGCCGGCCGGCGGCTCGGGGAGGAGCTCGGCCGCGGGTACCTCGCCCGCCACGACCTGGGGGCGGGGCCCGGCCGAGAGGAGGTCGACGCACTCCGGGGGCTCATCGGGGTGCTCAAGGAGGCCTACGAGGCCTCCTACCGGGAGCTCCTGCCCCTGGTCTCCCGGGTGGCCAAGGCCGTGCCCCGCCGACGGGAGCGCTACACCAACGTCGACGTGGCGGGGGAGGCGCGCCGGGTGGGAGGGTTGCCGGCGGTACGGGCGATCCAGTACGCGGCCTCCTGCTACACCCTGGGCCTGCCTCCCGGGGTGTTGGGGTTTCGGGCGTGGCAGGAGCTCACCGACGACCAGCGGGCGCTGGCCGAGGCCACCTGCCCCCAGCTTCGCCACTGGCTCCTGGAGGAGCTGCGGTTCCTCAACCCCGACACGGCCCGCCGACTCCCCGAGCGGGAAGACCTCCCCCTCCTGGCCCAAGACCTGGAGGCAGCCCTCGCCTGGGCAGGCCGGTTCTCGGTGGACGACGCCCACGCGGAGCGGACGAGCCGGGCGGCGGCGGCCCTGGAGGGCCGGGGAGACCTGGGGGAAGCGCTCCTGGCCGCCGCCTCGGTGCGCCGGTTCCTCGGCTGATCCCCGCCCCCGAGGGCGAGCCTCGCCGGTCCGCGCCGGTCCGCGGCCCACGACCTACCCGCGTACAACCACCCGCAACCGCCAGTGGCGGGGGGCCCGCATCCGGGTGCTCAGCGTCGCCTCGAATGTTCTCATGCGGGAGACGACCGAGCGCACCCTGCGGCGGCTGCTGCCCGAGCTGCGCATCGACGCCGAC
>JBFLZB010000346.1 GCA_040756475.1 Thermodesulfobacteriota bacterium | reverse complement strand
AACGCCAAAAACGGGACGTAAGTGCAACTGTGCATCACTTCTCCAGAGTCTCTCTCAGACGGTTTGCCAGCGGCCGCAGCTCCCCCCCACCGGCATGCCGGTTCACCGTGGAGGGGACAACTCGCAGGTATCGGGCCACCGCGGCTCCGGCGTAACCGAGCTCCCTCACGGCAACCTGCGCCACAGCCGCCCGGGCCTCTACCACCCTCGCCCGCTGGCTCCCACCCCGAAGCTCCTCCAGCCCAACCTCTGCCAGCAGCGCGGCCCTCTGGGTAAGATCCGCCACAGAAGGGCGCTTCTGTGAGGTTTTCAGCGCCTGTCTTCGTTCCCACTCCGCATCCGCAAGCAGGTCGTGGACGAACGAGGAGCTGCCGAGCACCCTCTCGTCATACACCGGGGGCTCCCCTCGTGCTCTTCCCGAGCGGGCATCCAGCCAACCCCCGCAGCTTCGCCGCAGACCGCCCCCCACCAACTCCGGACGACGCCCCTGCCCCACTCCCTTCTCGATGAACTCCAGGTACCGCCGACGAGCCTCCGCCTGCCCCGCACCAAATCTCCCGAGAACCTCCCCCACAGCCTGCCAAGGCCGCTCCACCGTCCCCAGCAGTGCTCCGTGACCCGAGTATGGGTATCGGGCCAACCCCGCCAGATCGCCAGCGACCCCTTTCGCCCGAAGGGGGTTCAAATGGATGTACCGTACGAGCTCCAGGAGGTAAGGCTCCTGCTCGCATACGATCGACTTGTAGCGATTCTGGAACAAGTGACCGTGCCTTCGGTGACGCCGATTGAAGGACACGGCATACCCCGTCAGGATACGGCGCATCACGGACGACAGCGCCACCTCCCCGGTCTGGACCAGAAGGTGAAGATGGTTGGGCAGCAGGGACCAAGCCAAGAGCCGGGTGCCTCCGACGCTAACGGACGCCCCCAATCGTCGGACAAAATCCTCGTAGTCCGCCTCTCCGAGGAAGATCTTCCGGCGCTCGATCCCGCGCGCGATCACGTGGTGAAGCGTTCCGGGAGCGTCGAGTCTCGCTTGCCTGGGCATGCGCGCACCCTACCACGCCCGACCGTACCGGGCAATGCATGGTTGCACTTACGTCCCCTCACGCCCGTGGAGCCGAGCACCCGGTCCAGCCGAAACGCCGCGTCAGGCATGATTGCTGCCCGGCCGGTCAAGAGGTCGCTGCGGAGTTCTTGGGTGAAGCCGGTTCGCTCGGCAACCTCGGCCTGGGAGCGGCGGCGCCCCTCCTCCCCGGGGGGCAGAACGCGTCAAAAGAGCAACACCGTGTCGCTGTACGACGCCACGGCGTCGTCGTGGGTGATCAGGCGCAGCGGTTCCGCAAGGGCCTGGGCGACGAGAAGCCTGTCGAAGGGGTCCGAATGATGCGGCGGAAGGGTCTCGACGAGCGCCGCGTGTTCGGCGGTCACCGGCAGGCTCACGTAGCCGGCCTCCTCGAAGTACGCATTGGCCTGGCTTCCGGAGATCGGCATCCTCCGCCCCAGGCTGTGTTTGATGGAGATCTCCCACACCGAGGCGGCGCTCACGTAGACTTCGTTCGCGGGCGCGAGGAGGAGCCGGCGGACTTCGGCGGGCAGCCTGGGGCTGTCTGTGATCGCCCACAGGGCCACGTGGGTGTCGAGCAGGAGCCTCACGGCTCGCCGCCCAGGAACAGACGGGCAATCGTCTCGTTGTCGCCGTCGATGTCGTCGGGAACCTCGAACTGCCCCTTGGCGACCCCGAGGCGACGCTGCGCCGGCCTTTCCTCCAGCCGCGTGAGCCTTGCCGCGGGCCGGCCATGGCGCGCGATGACGATCTCGTCTTCCCTTCCGCTCTCGATGCTCTCCACGAGCTTCGACAAAGAGCTCTTCGCTTGGAACATGTTCACGGTCTGCATGGTTCCTCCGGACGGACAGGTTCGAACCAAGTCTAGCTAACCTTGGGCCGGGAACCAAGAAGGAAGCGCGGGTACGGGTTCGGTTCCTCGCCTGTGCTGCGATCGGAAGGCTCCTCGCGCGCGTCCAGGCGCTCTCTCTCGGAGCCCACGAGGTCTACCCGCCGCTGGCCGAGAGCCGCCTGGGCTCGACTTCGACGGCCAGGC
>JBFLZB010000345.1 GCA_040756475.1 Thermodesulfobacteriota bacterium | reverse complement strand
CCCCAGAACCCCTCTCCAGCCCGCTACCGGTGAGATTCTGAGCCCGCACTTGAGCCTTGCAACCCACCCGGCACCATCGCCGACGGCGACACGTCGTCCCTTCTCCCTGGACTTTGACGGGACCGTGGCCGGCGGGGGACAAGCGGGTTCGGGGCTCGGGCCGCGGGGGTCTCCGCCGTCCCTCGTCAGGAGCCAGCCATCCGTCACCCGCAGAACTGCGGGGCGAGGACACGTGGAACAATCGGAGACGGGGCGAGCCCGGAACAGGAATCACGCCCTTCGGCGGCGGCGAACCACCCCGCGCCTGCTTTTCATGACTTTTCGGTAGAATCTTTGCCAACTCTTGTCGCGCTGTCGCTAAAGCGAGTGGACTCGAAGTCCCTGGGAACCAGCTTCTCGATAGGTCACAACGGAGGATTTCGCCATGCTGCAAACTCATCGTATCTGTATTCGCTTCTCGATGATCGCGCTCGGAGTGATCGCCGCGGGCGCGCTGCTCGGCATTCCCTCGGCTCTTGCCCAGACTCACTGGTCGATCGAGGGGACAATGCCCTCCTACGGAGAATCCAACTCTCCGCCACCGCTCTGCCCATTGGTACCACCGCCGTACCTGATCAACTTCCCTCCCATCCCGCCCGCCGGTTGCCCCGTCAACCTCCCCTTCGCACCCCTGGTGGGACTCGGCGGGAGCGCTGTCGACAACGACGGTAACGTTCTCAGCGGCGGTCCGGCGACGCCTGCCTTCGTCCATTCGGATGGCTTCACTCTGGAGATGACGAGCTATGCCGGTCTCTACATCGTCTCAGGGCCGGTCCCGCTCGGCTACGTCTTCCCAGGGCCGATCAGCGGCCTGGGCTACGACAGCGCCGGCGACATCGTCTGGGTCACAGACGGCACCATGGCCGCCGGCCTCAGTATGCTCGTGCCGGTGTGTCCCGTTCCGGCCGTCGTCGTGCCGCCCTTCCCGATCCTCTCGCCTGCCGGCGCGCCGCAGTGGGGGCTCGATTGGGATCCGTGCACGGGGACCTTGTGGGCGTGCGACCTCGCTGGCAACGTGTCGCAGTACGCGATCGGCGGGGCGCTGCTCTTCACCTTCAACGTGGTCCCCTTCTTCCCGCCGCTGCTCACGGGTCTCGCCGTGAATGCCACCAACGGCAATATCCAGGTCACCGACGGCATCATGGTGGGTGAGTTCTTGCCGGTGGGCGTTCCGGCCCCGGCCGGGCCTTTCTACCTCTCGGCCAACCCGTACCCGATCCCGCCCTGGGCAGCACCCGTCGACGGGCTTGGCTTCTCGCTGCGTCCGCAGAACTACGGGACAAACTGCAACCCCTTCGGCGGGGCGGGCCCCACGATCGGGTGGGGGGGTGGCTACCCCTTCGCGGGTAACGGCGGGTTCACCATTTCGGAGACCGGTGCGACGCCGGGCGCCAGCGCCATCCTCGTTTACGGATTCGGGTATGCCTGCCCGGGTCTCCCGGTGGGTGGCTGTCCAGGGGGGATGTTGTGGATCGCGCCACCCCTCCGCCTCCTCGGTGTGGGCCTCGTCCCGGGATCGGGCACGATCACCCTCCCCGCCCCCATCCCGCCTCCTGCGGCTCGCCCTTGCGGGTTCCCCGTGGGGATCCCGCTGTTCTTGCAGTTCGTGAACATCCTCCCTGGCGGGGGCGGTCTCGAGCTGACGGATGCTCTCTCCTTCACGATCGGAGCCATCTGAGCATTCAAGCACTGGACCTCTCCTGACGCTGCATCCCGGCGGCCGGCGATCCTCGCCAAGCACTGAGGGGCCGGCCGCCGGATTCTAGGCCGCCGGCGCGGGGGGAATCTGTTCGGCCTCGGGAAGGGCGCCTGGCAACCTGGAGCACTTGGGGAGGGGAAGCCGGCGCGGTTGAGGCAGGTCTTCTCCGTGGCTGATCCCGTGGCCGTCACCGTTTCCCAAGTCCGTGGCGGAGTCCGTGTTCGGTGTCCGGCTCCGGGTACGGTTTCGGCAATGGCATTAACCTACTTTGAGCGAAGACCCGCCGGCCGACGGCCTCACGGTTGAGGCTAGGGATGGAAGTCGGGCGGGGGAAACCCTGCGCGGGCTTTGCATGGGCCGGGTCGCCGGCGGA
>JBFLZB010000344.1 GCA_040756475.1 Thermodesulfobacteriota bacterium | reverse complement strand
CGTTCTTGTAAGGGACGTAGCCGAGCGTCTGCGTGAGGATGTCGTTCTGGGTCGTCCCGCGCACCGCCGCCAGATCCAGCCTCTTGTCCGTGCAGCAGTTGAAGTACATCGCGCAGATCGGCGCCGAGGAGAACGGCTCGGTCACCAGCGCCACACTCACCCGGTCGTGCGGAATCCCGTCGGTCAAGGCGAACATCGACTCCAGGCAGTACAGCGGCACCCCGGTCGTTCCCACCTCCAGATCGCCGCGCGCGTCGTCCGGGTCCAGACCGTTGAAGGTCAAGGCATCGACCGCCGCGCTGAACCCCGTTTCCCCGTTCTCATACAGGAACTTCCAGCGCCGGTTGGTCTCCTCGGGGGTGCCGTGGCCGGAGAACAGCCGCATGGTCCAGGACCTGCCCCGATACATGGTCGGGTAGATCCCGCGCACGTACGGCGGCTCGCCCGGGAAGCCCACGTCCTTCAGATAGTCGATTCCCTCCACGTCGCAGGGCGTGTAGAGCCGCTTGACCGGGATCCCGGAGTCGGTCACGAACGCCTCCTCGGGCCGCTTCTCCTTCGCCCCGGCCAGACCCCGGTCCCACTCTTCGCTCCGCTTGCGGATCTCCTCCAGCTGCTCTCGGCTCCACATGTCACTACCTCCTCCTGCACGTACAGCCCTCTCCGACTCTCTTTCCGCTCCGGGCAAAGAGGGGAGAAGAAACCATCGGCGCCTTCTCTGATCTTTCCAAGGGGGAATTTCGACTCATCGCTTGAACACGTGCAGCGTCATCGAGGCGGCGTCGATCCCCAGGATGCCGCCTCCGTTGTGCGTCATCCCCACCCGGGGCGGCCCCGCCACCTGCCGCTTGCCCGCTTCCCCCCGAAGCTGCTTCACCACCTCGTAGATCATCCCGCACCCGGTCGCGCCCACCGGGTGCCCCTTGCAGGTCAGCCCGCCGGACGGGTTCGAGGGCTTCTTGCCGCCGACTTCCAGCCGGCCCTCGTCGATCCACTTCGCCGCCTCTCCGGCCGGCACGATCCCCAGCTCGATCAGGAAGATGATCTCCGAAGGCGTGCTCGCGTCGTGCACCTCGATCACGTCCACCTCCCCGGGCCCGATCCCGGCCATCTCGTACGCCTTGGGCGCGATCCGCCGCGTCACCGAGTCGCCCGTGTCGAACACGATCTTGCCGCTGCCCACCACCGAGGCCGCCACCCAGACCGGCTTCGTCGTGTAGCGGGCCGCCTGCGGCTTCGCGCACAAGACCGCCGCGGCCGCCCCGTCCCCGATCGGCGCGCACATCATCCGCGTCAGCGGATAGACCACGTCTCCCGAGTGGAGCACCTCCTCCAGGGTCACCTCCTTCTGGTACTGCGCGTGCGGGTTCATCGCCCCGTTCCGGTGCGCCTTGACCGAGAGCTTGCCGAAGTGCTCCTGCGTGAGCCCGTACTTCCTCATGTACCCCTGCGCCAGAAACGCGTACATGTCCATGAAGATGCTGCGCTTCTCTCCGGCCCCGGCGCCGAAGATCTTCCCGCCCCCGATCCGCTCCTCGGCCATGCGGAAGTACTCCAGGTACTTCTCCAAGTCCACCGCGGTCCCCAGGGCCTGGAACGACTTCGACTTGTCCCGGTGGTAGAGCTTCTCCACTCCCACCACCAGCACGCAGTCGTGGATCCCGGCCGCCACCGCCGTCCACGCCAGATTGAACGCGGAAGACGAGCTCGCGCACGCGCTCTCCACGTTGTAGATCGGGATCGTGTCGATCCCCACCGCGCTCAGCGCCACCTGCCCCCGGATCGCCTCCTGCCCGGTCATCAGGCCGGCCAGGCAGTTCCCCACGTACGCCGCCTCGATCTCTCCCTTGCCGGCCGCCCCCGCGTCCCCCAGCGCCTCCTCCACGCACTCGCGCACCAGGTCCTTGATCCCTTTATCCAGGTACTTCCCGAACTTCGTCATCCCGACCCCGACCACCGCCACCTCGCGCATGATGCTCCTCCCGTTCAACCGACCAGGCTGTGTCGCAAGCCGGCCAGACCCTGCTCCCTGTCTTTCCGTCACCCCGGCGCAGGCCGGGGCCCAGTCACTGTTACCCGACAATCACCGCTGTGCACGGTCCACCCTCCTGGATCCCGGCCCCCACGCGCTGCGCAGTT
>JBFLZB010000343.1 GCA_040756475.1 Thermodesulfobacteriota bacterium | reverse complement strand
CGACCTGTTCTCCGTGGTGGAGTTCATCGACGACCGGCGCCTGGGGCCCGCCTTCCGGTTCTTCCACCGCCACCGGGTGACCGACGAGCGGGGCAAGGTGCTGGGGTACAAGAACCTGGACGACCTGCGGGGCAAGCTCGCTCCCGTGCTCCTGCGGCGCACCCGGGCCCAGGTGATGAAGGAGCTCCCGCCCCGGACGACCGAAGTGCGGCGCATCCCCCCCACCGCGGAGCAGCTCGAGATCCACGACGGCCAGCAGCGGGTCATCTCGAGCATCGTGCGCAAGAAGTTCCTCACCGAGATGGACCTCCTGCGGCTCCAGAAGGCGCTGCTCCTGTGCCGCATGGCGGCCAACAGCACCTTCCTGGTGGACAAGCAGCCCCCCGGCTACTCCTCCAAGCTCGCCGAGCTCGACCAGCTCCTGGGGGACCTCCTGGCCGAGGAGGGGCGAAAGATCGTCCTCTTCTCCGAGTGGACCACCATGCTCGGCCTCGTGGAGCCGCTCCTGGCCAAGCGCGGCGCCGCCTACGTGCGCCTGGACGGCTCGGTGCCCCAGGCCCGCCGCCAGGGGCTGGTGAGGCGGTTCCAGGCCGACCCGGAGACCAAGCTCTTCCTCACCACCAACGCCGGCTCCACCGGCCTCAACCTCCAGGCCGCCGACACCGTGGTCAACGTGGACCTGCCCTGGAACCCGGCGGTGCTCGAGCAGCGCATCGCCCGGGCGCACCGGATGGGCCAGAAGCGCCCCGTGCAGGTGTACCTGCTCGTCACCCAGGACACCCTGGAGGAGGGCCTGCTGGGCACCCTGGCCGCCAAGCACGACCTGGCCCTGGCCGCCCTGGACCCGGACTCGGACGTCACCGAGGTGGATTTTCGCAGCGGCATCGAAGAGCTCAAGAAGCGCCTCGAGGTCCTGGTGGGCGGCAAGCCCCCGGCCCCCGTGGACGAGAGCCAGCGCCGGCAGGTGGAGGCCGAGCTCGAGCGCCTGCGGCGAAGAGACAAGGTGGCCGAGGCCGGGGGCCGGCTCCTGGGGGCGGCGGCTGCCTTTCTGGGGGAGGTCCTGGGCAAGGGGCCGGGCGCCGAAGAGGCCGAGCGGCTCGCCGCCGCCGTCTCGGCCCGCCTGGGGGAGTGCCTCGTACCCACCGACGACGGCCGCGTGGAGCTTCGGCTCCCCCTCCCCGAGCCCGCCGCCCTGGAGGGCTTCGCCCGGTCGCTGGCCCAGCTCTTCGCGCCTCGGGGGTGAGGGGCCGCCGTGACCCGCGAGGCCCTGGAGCGAAACCAGGTCCTCGTCTACCTGGCGGCCGCGCTCCTCGGCCTCCTGGCCGGCTCGGCCTTCCCCGCGGGGGTGGACGTGCGTCCTGGTTTAGTATCGCCGCCAGTGTGCTACGAATCGTGAACTGGGACACAACGTCTCACGTGCTGCGATGGCGGTGCGAGTTCGGGGCGGTGGCGGAGGAGCCGCTGGTCGAGCAGGCGCTGCGTTCACTCCACCCGAAGCTCCACGCGCTTGCCCAAGGCATGCAGCGCGCGCTCCAGGGTGGGCAGTTTGGTGCCGTATCGAGGATCGAGGATGCGGCGGGCCTCTCGCTCGTCCACTGCCAGACGCCGGCCCAGTTCGGACTTGCTCACTCCTGATTCCCGAGCCGACAGGTACAGGGCTGCCTTGAGTGCCGTCTGCAGCGGCAAGTCCACCGACGGCTGGCCGACCGCTGCATCGGAGGGCTCCGGCAGGGGCATGCCGTCTTCGATTCTCGCGGCAATGGCTTCCTCCAGGCAGTCGGCGGCCTGCTCCAGGCACTCCTCCACTGTCTCCCCTTGTGTAATGGCTTCGGGAACGTCCGCGAAGGTCACGACCCAGCCCCCGTCGGTTTGATCAGGGGTCAGCGTGACGGGGTATCGGAATCGGTGCATTTCATCCATCCTGAAAGTCTTCGAGGGCGATGCCGAGTTGTGCGAGCATCGCATGGAAGGTGCCGGTCTTGAGCTCATCCTTCGGGTTCCTGACGACCGTCCTCCCCGCTCCGTAGTAGAGGCTCCTGGCGAGACGGGCGCGGCGGTGCGAACGGTCACCCTCCCAGCACCCGGGCCAGGGCACCCGCCAGCGCCCCGCTCCCGGCCCCGATGGCGCTGCCCAGCGCCGCCCCCGCGAGGACGTCGGTGGGGTAGTGGACCCCGAGGAAGACCCGGGAGGCCCCGATC
>JBFLZB010000342.1 GCA_040756475.1 Thermodesulfobacteriota bacterium | reverse complement strand
AGCTCTCGCGCCTGCTGCGGGCGGCCCACGCCGTGCCCGTGGAGCTCCCCCTCATCGCCCTTCGGCCCTGCGGCCACAAGAGCGCGGTGGAGGCGGCCCTGCGGCGGCTCTTCGCGTACGACTGGGTGGTGTTCACCTCCGTCAACGCGGTGGAGTTCACCTTCGCGAAGCTCGGGGAGCTCGGCCTCGACGCCCGCACCTTCGGGGCGGCCCGGGTGTGCGCCGTGGGGCCCGCCACCGCCGGGGCGCTCCTTGCCCGCGGCATCCGGGCCGACGCCGTGCCGGGAGAGTACGTGGGCGAGGCCCTCGTGGACGCGCTCGCGGCCGCAGGCGACCTGAAGGGGACCTCGGTGCTCCTTCCCCGGGCCAAGGAGGCCCGGGAGGTGGTGCCCGCCGAGCTCGAGGCCCGGGGCGCCCGGGTAGAGGTGCTCGCCATGTACGAGAACGTGCGGCCCGAGCGCTACCCCGAGGCCGCCCTGGCGTCCCTTCGCGCCGGCGCCCTGGACCTGGTGACCCTCGCCTCGTCCTCGGCGGCCCGCAACTACGCCGCCCTGTGCCGGCAAGAGGGCCTCGACCCAAGGCGCCTGCCCTGCGCCGTCATCGGCCCGGCCACGAAGAACACCGCCGAAGCCGAGGGCCTCCCGGTTGCCTCCATGCCGTCCGAGTACACGGTGGAGGGGATGGTACAGGCGATGGAGGAGTATTTTGCCCGCGGCGCATAGATCGGTGCGCGTTGCACGTTGCCTGTTGCACGTTGGAAGAACCGAACCCGTTCGGACTGGGTCTTCCAACGCGCAACGCGCGACCCGCAACAGGCCGTCCCCAACGGACAACCAACAAGGGTAGCCCGACGATGACACAAGAGTTCACCCCCAAATGGATCGCCTGGGAGACCACCCAGCGCTGCAACCTGAAGTGCGTGCACTGCCGGTGCTCGTCGGACATGGAGGCGGCCGAGGGCGACTTCACCACCGCTGAGGCCCGAAAGCTCATCGACGACATCGCGGAGATCGCGAACCCGGTGCTCGTGCTCTCCGGGGGCGAGCCGCTGCTGCGCCCCGACATCTTCGAGATCGCCGAATACGGCACCTCGAAGGGCTTTCGGATGTGCATGGCCACCAACGGGGCGCTTGTCACCCGCGAGGTGTGCGAGAAGATGCGGGCGGCCGACATCAAGATGGTCTCGCTCTCGCTCGACGGCCCCACCGCCGCCGTACACGACGACTTTCGCCAGTGCCCCGGCGCCTTCGAGGGGGTGGAGCGGGCGGCCGGGCTCTTTCGGGAGCACGGCATTAAGTTCCTGGTCAACTCCTCCTTCACCAAGAGGAACCAGGCCCACATCGCCGAGACCTTCCGCAAGGCCAAAGCGCTGGGTGCCACGGCCTGGTACATGTTCATGATCGTCCCCACGGGCCGGGGCGAGGAGATCATGGGGGAGCTCATCTCCAAGGAGGACTACGAGGAGATCCTGGCCTGGCACTACCAGCAGGAAAAACACGAGGACGAGATCCTCATGCGCCCCACCTGCGCGCCCCACTACTACCGCATCGTGCCCCAGATGGCGAAGAAGGAGGGCGTGAAGTTCGAGCGGCGCAGCCTCACCTTCTCCACAGGCGGCGGCAAGGGGTGCATCGCCGCCCAGTCCATCTGCCTCATCGACTGCTTCGGCGAGGTCAAGCCCTGCTCCTACTTTCCACTGAGCGCGGGCAACGTGAAGAAGGAGCCCTTCCGGAAGATCTGGTTCGAGAGCCCCCTCTTCCGGGAGCTCCGAGACTTCAAGAGCTACAAGGGCAAGTGCGGCCAGTGCGAGTTCCTCAACGTATGCGGCGGCTGCCGCGCCCGCGCCTACGCCGTCACCGGCGACTACCTGGACGAAGAGCCCTTCTGCAACTACGTGCCGGTGCGCCTCACGCGAAACGCGTGAGGGAAGCAGGTGCCCGCGCCGGTAGGAGCGGCCTTGGCCACGAAGCCGGGCTTGGGACAGGGCCCCATCCACAGCCAACACAGCCAAGCGGAGATCCCAATGAGCCGAGCCGACCGTTTCCTCAAGGCCTGCCGGGGCGAGCCCGTCGACACCACCCCCGCGTGGATCATGCGCCAGGCCGGGCGCTACATGGAGGAGTACCGGGCCGTGCGCGCCAGGCACAGCTTCCTCGAGGTCTGCAAGACCCCGGAGCTGGCCTGCGAGGTCACCCTGCAGCCCCTGGATCGGTTGGGGGTGGACGCGGCGATCCTCTTCTCCGACATCAT
>JBFLZB010000341.1 GCA_040756475.1 Thermodesulfobacteriota bacterium | reverse complement strand
CGGGAACCCACCGCCCGGTGCTCGCTCGCGGGATCGAGCGCAGGCCGATCTTCTTGGGGCCGGAGGATCACGGCGACTCGCTTGGCGGCTCAGAGCCGCGGTGACGATCCCGGGGCAGAGCCGAGCAGGGTGGGCAACGCCCACCACTTTCATGGCCCGCTGGGAGCGAAGACGATGGTGGGCCGTGCCCACCCTTCGGCTGTGTCCTCATGGTTCGCTGGAACGCTGGAGGAGTCTGTGACCTTCGAACACGGCCAGGACGTGGATGGCGTCTTCGCGAACCTCGTAGACGATGCGACAGGTGCGAACGAACACTTCGCGCACGTCGTCTCGGCCGAGCTCCGGCACGACTCGGCCGGCGAGGGGCGTTTCTGCCGCCTTGCGCGCGCGGGCGCGCAGGCGCTCGACCCAGCTTCGGGCTGCGGCCCGGTTGTCGCGCGCGATGTACTCGCCGATGTCGAGCAGGTCGCGACGGGCGCGGTCGGTCCAGCGGACCTTCACGTTGCCAGCTTCCCGAGGGCGCGGTCCAGGTCGGAGTCCAGATCCTCGTCGTCGGTCAGAAGGCCGGCGGCGGAGTCGGCGAGCCCGGCGTGGACGGCGTCGAGGAAGCGGCTGTGCTCGCACAGCCGGTCGAACTCCTCGGGGGTGACGAGAACCGCCGCCGGCTTCCCGTTCTGGGTTATGACGATGGGGCGGTGCTCGTCCTTCAGGCGCCGGAGGAGCCGGGACGCCTGGGCCTTGAAGGCGCCGACGGGGACGATGTCTTGGGACACGTGGAGAGTCTTCACTATGGATCTCCTTTGGGGCGGAATTCAGGATCGAATACAGACCTTCTATCATGGCGGTGGGGAGCGAGCAAGGTGGGGGGTACATTCAGGAACCGGGGATCTGGGAGGATCGAACATCCGGGGGCGTTCTGCCACGGAGAACCGAATGGGGCCAGGCGGGTAGTTTTCGAAGGGGATTTGGTGTCTTCACGTCCCCACAGCCGTCCCCAGCCGTCCGAGGGAAGACGAGGGACCGTGAGTGGAGGGGTCGAGGGGCCGGACGGCCGCTATGCCGGGGGCGCTTCCACGGGCAGGGGGACCAGGGGTGCGGGGCCGGGGAGGAGGCCCAGGGCGGCTGCTTCCCGGGCGAAGAGGCGCAGGCCCTCCAGGTGCCAGGCGGTGAGGTCGTAGGAGATGGTCTGCCAGTAGGCCAGCAGCGCCTCCTCCCCCATCCAGGCGGCCTCGGGGGAGCGGCGGGCGTAGGCGGGGTAGCTGCGGTAGGCGCGCTGGCGGGCGCGGACGAGCTCGCGGTAGAAGGCCCGAACGGCGCCGGGGAAAGCATGGAAGGCGTCGCGCCGGCAGATCCAGAGGGCGAAGACGAAGGGGGTTCCCGTGGCCTCGTACCAGAGGGCCCCCAGGTCGAAGGCGTGGGGCCAGCGGGTTTCCCCGCCGGCCCGGGCCTCGCGCAGCGCCCGGTCGCCGATCCAGAGCACGGCCTCGGGGTCGTCCTCCGGCGCCACGTACCGGGGCCGCACCCCCAGGCGCCCTTCCAGGAGCACGCGCAGGAGCGCCACCGAGGTGGCCGACGCGGGGGAGAGCCCCACGGGGCGGCCGCCCAGCTCCTCCAGGGGGCGGCGGCTGAACAGCACCACCGACTCCACGGGGCCGATGGCCGAGATGGAGAGATCGGGGAGGAAGCCGTAGAGGTCGGGCCGGGCCAGGTACTCGGCGGAGGAGGAGGGGGAGAGGTGGACCGACCCCTCCCGCAGGGCGGCGTTGAGCTCGGTGGGGACGCCCCGCACGTAGGAGACGCCGGGCTGGGGCCCCTGCTCCTCCAGGGCGAGGAAGAGGGGCGTGCAGTTGGCGAAGCCGATGCGGCCCACCCGAAGCGCCGGTGTCCCGGATGCGCTCACGGCCGCAGCGCCTCCCGGGCGCGAAAGAGGGCGGCCACGGTCTTGGCGTCCCGGATCTCGCCCCCCGCGGCCCGGGCCAGCGCCTCCTCGAAGGCCACCCAGTGGACCTCCAGGACCTCGTGGGGCTCGGGCCGGGCGGCCACCGCCGCGAGGTCCCGGGCCAGGAAGAGGTGGATCACCTCGTCGCAGAACCCAGGCGCAGTCACGATCTCCCCCAGGGGCGCCCAGGAGCGGGCCCGCACCCCTGCCTCCTCCTCCAGCTCCCGGCGGGCGGTCTCCAGGGGGGGCTCGCCGGGGTCGAGCTTTCCGGCGGGCACCTCCCAGAGCCACCCGCCGGCGGCGTGGCGGTACTGGCGCAGCAGGCACACCCGGCCCCGGTCGTCCAGGGC
>JBFLZB010000340.1 GCA_040756475.1 Thermodesulfobacteriota bacterium | reverse complement strand
TTGAACGACCGCCAGCTCCAGGCCGTGACCCACCGCGAGGGGCCGCTCCTGGTGCTGGCCGGGGCCGGCTCGGGCAAGACCCGGGTCATCACCTACCGGATCGCCCATCTCCTGCGCCTCCAGGTGCCGGCCGAGCGCCTCCTGGCGCTGTCCTTCACCAACAAGGCGGCCCGGGAGGTGGGCGAGCGGGTGGAGACCCTGGCGGGCCGGAGCCGCACCCAGGGGCTCACCGTGAGCACCTTCCACTCCCTGGGGCTTCGCATCCTGCGCGAAGACGTGGGGCGGCTGGGTTTTGACCCCCGCTTCAGCCTCCACGGCGAGGCCGACCAGCGCACCTCGGTGCGAGAGATCGTGCGCGAAGCCAAGATTCCCCTGGACCCGGCCGAGGTGCAGGAGGCGATCTCCTACTGGAAGAACCGGGGCATCCTTCCCGACGCGGTGGAGGTGCCCCCGGGCGCCGACCGCACCAAGGTGCTCCGCGACGCCTACCGGGCCTACCAGGCGCTCCTGCGCGCCCACAACGCCGTGGACTTCGACGACCTGCTCCTCCTGCCGCTCCGGATCTTCCGGGAGAGCCCCGACTGTCTGGCCCGGTGGCAGCACACCTTCCACTACCTGCTGGTGGACGAGTACCAGGACACCAACCCGGTCCAGTTCGAGCTTCTCAAGGCGCTGGCAGGCCGGAGACAAAACCTTTGCGTGGTGGGCGACGACGACCAGGCCATCTACGGGTGGCGGGGGGCCGAGGTGGGGCTCATCCTGCGCTTCGAAGAGCACTTTCCCGGCGCCCGGGTCGTCCTGCTGGAGGAGAACTACCGCAGCACCGCCACCGTGCTGGACGCGGCCCACGCGGTGGTCTCCCGCATCCCCGGACGCCGGGAGAAGAAGCTGTGGACCGGGAAGGGGCGGGGCGACCCGGTGGGGTGGATCGCCGCCGAGGACGGAGCGGGGGAGGCGGAGGAGGTGGCGAGCGCGATCCTGGCCGAGACCTTCCGCACCCGCCGCCCCTGGTCCCACTTCGCCGTGCTCTACCGCACCAACGCCCAGGCGCGCGCCTTCGAGGGAGCCTTTCGCGCCCACGCCATCCCCTACCGGGTCGTGGGGGGCTCGCGGTTCTTCGATCGCAAGGAGGTGCGCGACGTCCTGTCCTACCTCAAGGCCCTGCACAACCCCCGGGACGACGCGAGCCTGCTTCGCATCGCCAACGTCCCCAGGCGGGGACTCGGACCCCAGGCGCTCCTGCGGGTGAAGGGGGCGGCCGAGGGGCGGGGAGAGAGCCTGCGCCGGGGGCTGGCCGCGGCCGAAGACCTCTCCCCCCAGGCCCGGGCCGGGGCCCGGGGGCTGCTCGCGCTCCTGGAGACCTACGGGACCCGCTTCCGGGCGGAGGGGCTCACGCCCCAGGGCCTGCGGGACTTCTACCGGGACGCGGGGCTCCGGGCCGAGGTGGAGGCCACCTACGACTCTCCCCGGGCGGTGGCCCGCCGACTGGAGCTCCTGGAGGAGCTGGCGGAATCCGTGGCCGACGGCCCCAAGGTGGGGGGCAGGGTGGACCTGGGCCTCTTCGTGGAGAAGCTCAGCCTCGACCCCCCGGCGGAGAAAGACGAGGAGGGGGCGGACGAAGCCACCCTGATGACGCTGCATTCCGCCAAGGGCCTGGAGTTTCCGGTGGTGTTCCTGGCGGGGCTGGAGGAGGGGCTCCTGCCGCTCGTCAAGGGGGCGGATCTCGCCGCGGCGGCCCTGGAGGAGGAGCGCCGGCTCTGCTACGTGGGGATGACCCGGGCCCGGGAGCGCCTGGTGCTCTGCCACGCCCGCACCCGGCGGCGCCGGGGCCACGCCGCGGTCTCGGTGCCCTCCCGCTTCCTCTCCGAGGTGCCCCTGGACCTCACCGAGCAGGGCGGCGCCCGGCCCGAGCGAAGCCCGGCCGAGGAAACGGTGCAGGTGAAGAACTTCTTCCGGGGAATCCAGGCGCTGCTGGGGGAGTGAGGGCGATCACCCGGGGGGCCCGATTCCACGGAATTAGCCCTGAGGCCCTGGTGCCCGCATACATCCCGCCATTGGCTACGATCGTGTTGCCGACGAGATAGCCAGTCCGGCGAAGGGGTCGAGACCCCCACCCAAGGTGGGGGGTTGATAACCTGGCGCCGCCCAAGGCGGCGGGACAACTGGGAGCCGCTCAAAGCGGCTCTCTTTCAGCTCGTGTGGGTAGACCCGCTGGCGCGCAATCTCGGGGTCCAGGTCCGATAGGGGCGCACTGCGTGCGCCCGCAAGGGGCTGCGATCGTCCCCGGGCG
>JBFLZB010000339.1 GCA_040756475.1 Thermodesulfobacteriota bacterium | reverse complement strand
GCTCCCCTGGCGGGCCTTCTCGGCCAAGGGGGCGCTGGTGGGCGCCGGCGCGGCCATTGCCGCCGCCGCGGCCGTGGGCGGCGCTTCCAGCTTCTCCGGCCTCCTGGCCCTAATCCTCGCGGTCGCCGCGGGGTCGTCTTACGCCGCGATGAACTTTACCGGGGCCACTCCGTTCACCTCTGCGTCCGGGGTGGAGCGGGAGATGCGCCGGGCCCTGCCTCTCCAGGCCGGCGCCGCCGCCCTGGCCGGCGCCTTCTGGCTCGCCTCGGCGTTCTAGGGCGAGCCCCCTGGAACCGTCCATGCCGTCCACCCCGTCCACTTCACCCACCTCGCCAAAGGGGAAACCCACACCATGAACGGCTTTCGCTACCTCGCAGGCGTGACCACCCTGAAACTCGACCAGGCCGCCTGCGTCGGCTGCGGCCTGTGCCAGACCGTCTGCCCCCACGCTGTCATTGCGGTGGCGGAAGGAAAGGCCCGGTTCCGAGACCGGGACGCCTGCATCGAGTGCGGCGCCTGCGCCCGGAACTGTCCGGTCTCTGCCCTGTCGGTGAAGGCCGGCGTGGGGTGCGCCAGCGCCATCATCAAGGGCTGGCTGACCGGAGGCCCTCCCCAGTGCGGGTGCGACACCAGCGGGTGCTGCTGACCGGCCCGACAGACATCGAGACCCAGCCGAAGAAGGAGAAGCAACCATGACCCGCACCGCCACACGGCTCGCCGTTTCGGCCCTGGCGCTGGCCCTCGCCGCGGCCACGAGCCCCACCGCCTCCGCCGCCACCTACGAGGAGCACATCCGGCCCGTCGTCGAGACCCAGTGCGGGGGATGCCACGGCGCCGACACCCCCGAGTACCCCCCGTGGAAGCGCGAGAAGGAGCGGTTCGTCCCCCAGTTCGTCGGCCCCCGGATGGACACCTACACCCACCTGGTGTCCTTCACGGCCTGGCCCGACACCGGCGCCCTCATGCGCCGCCTGGACGACGGCAAGGGCTCCCCCGAGGGCAAGGCGGGCAATATGTACGCCTACCTCGGCGGCTCCGAGGAAGAGCGCCAGCGCAACCTCTCCCTCTTCAAAGAGTGGGTGGGAGGCTGGACCCTGAAGCGCTGGAAGGAGATCACCAAGGAGGAGCTCGACGCCATCCGGGTGCCGTACTGACGAGCTGTCAGCTATCAGCCGTCAGCGGTCAACCACCCCCGGGGCGAGCCCGCCTTCTCGGGTTCGCGCTGAAAGCTGACCGCTCCGTGAGACCGTTCTCATTTGACCTGGGGGTGCTGCCCTCTCTACACTTGTGCCGTTTGGAACTGCCGGGGGCCGGGAACGGCCCCCAACGAAAGGACTTCCTGCGATGAACATCACCCTCTTCAACGTCAGCATGGTGCTCTATCTGGTGGCGAGCGTGCTCTACGCCCTCTTCCTGGCGAGCCGGCAGAGCCGCGCCATCGGGCTCGCGGCCACGGCAACCCTCCTGGCCGGTTTCCTCGTCAACACCGGCGCCTTCGTGGTGCGGTACGTGGAGAGCCACAACATGGGCTTTGCGTACATGCCGCTGTCGAACATGTACGAGTCCAAGGTCTTCTTCGCCTGGTGCATCGTGGCCGTGTACCTGCTCTTCGAGTGGAAGTACGCCACGCGGACCCTGGGGGCCTTCGTGGCGCCCCTGGGGGCGCTGGCCATCGCCATCGTCTCCTTGAACCCCCGGATCTCCCCCGACCTCCAGCCCCTGGTGCCGGCCCTCCAGTCCAACTGGCTCACGGCCCACGTGGTGACCTGCTTCATCGGGTACGCGGGATTCGCCATATCGTTCGCCCTGAGCATCGTCTACCTCTTCCGCGGGGACGGCACGAGCGGGGCGGTCCCCCCCCGGAAGGTGCTGGACGACATCTCCTACCGCGCCATCGCCCTGGGCTTCCCCTTCCTGACCCTGGGCATCCTCACGGGCGCCATCTGGGCCAACTACGCCTGGGGCACGTACTGGAGCTGGGACCCCAAGGAGACCTGGTCCCTCATCACCTGGTTCGTCTACGCCGCCTATCTCCACGCCCGCTTCACCGCCGGCTGGAAGGGCACGCGCCTGGCGTGGCTCTCCATCGTGGGCTTCGGCGCCACCATGTTCACCTACTGGGGCGTGAACTTCATCCTCTCGGGCCTGCACAGCTACGGGTAAACCGGGCCGACCCGTCCTGCCGACGCCGCCCAGCGCCCCCCTTCCCTCCCCGGGTCGGGGGGCGCTGTTTTCTTCCTGGGCCCTTCTCAGCCGGCCGGCGCGAAGGTCAGAGAGGCGGAGTTGATGCAGTAGCGAAGCCCCGTGGGGGGAGGCCCGTCGTCGAACACGTGGCCCAGGTGGGCGTCGCACCGGCGGCAGTGGACCTCGGTGCGCATCAGGAAGA
>JBFLZB010000338.1 GCA_040756475.1 Thermodesulfobacteriota bacterium | reverse complement strand
GCGCCACTCCACCCTCGCCCCCACCGTCGCGGCCCTCGCCCGGGGGATCGCCGTCCTGGGGGCCGCCCCCGGGATCGAGGCCCGGGAGCTTCGGATCTCCCACCAGTTCTCCGAGGGCGACGCCCGCCACGAGCTCGCCCTAGAGTTCGCCAAGGCCGTGGAGGCGAAGACCAACGGGGAGCTCACCTTCAAGGTCTTCCCCTCGTCGGCCCTCTTCAAGGCCGCCGCCCAGTACGACGCCATGGCGAAGGGCGCGCTCGACTTTTCCGTGTTCCCCCTGGCCTACGCCAGCGGCAAGGTGCCCGAGCTCGACATCACCCTCATGCCCTGCATCATCCGCAGCGTCGAGGAGGGCATGGCCTGGCGCGGGAAGGAGATCGGAAAGCGCGTGGAGCAGATCTCGGAAGAGAAGGGGATGAAGATCCTCACCTGGCTCTGGTACGCGGGCGGCATCGGGAGCCGGGGCAAGCCCGTCATCCTCCCGGAGGACGCGAAAGGCCTGAAGTTCCGCGCCGCGGGCAAGCTTTTCGAGCACATGCTCCACCAGTCGGGGGCCTCCATCACGAGCATGCCCTCCTCGGAGATCTACATGGCCCTCCAGACCAAGGTCCTCGACGCGTGCCTCACCTCCGCGGAGTCGTTCGCGTCCTTCCGGCTCTATGAGCAGCTCGAGTATCTGAACGCCCCCGAGGCCTACTCCATCTGGTACATGGCCGAGCCCATCGTCATCAGCACCACCACCTGGAAGTCCCTGACCCCCAGCCAGCAGAAGGCGGTGGAGGAGGTGGGGCTGGCCCTGGAGAAGAGGGCCACCGAGATCGCCCTGGCGGCGAACGTGGAGGTGGTGAAGGTGTTCACGGAGAAGGGCGTCAAGGTCCACAAGATGACGAAGGAGGAGTGGGAAGCCTGGGAGAAGCTGGCCCAGGAGACCGCCTGGAAGCAGTTCGCCGAAACCGTGCCCGGGGGCCGGGAGCTTTTGGACCTGGCCAAGCAGTAGGAGCGGCCTCGGCCGCGAACCACAGAGGCAGACCCGAGGCCGGCTCCGGCCCCTTGCGCGCCGGAGCCGGCCCCGTAACCGAAGGAGGCGACCCCCCATGGCAGCCGTGCCGAGGGACGACCGGAACCCGGTCTTCCGGACCATCGAATTCCTGAGCGACCTCGCCGGTTACGCGAGCGCGGCCGCCATCTTGGTGGCCACGCTCGTGATCGTCCAGCAGGTCGTCGTGCGCTACGTGTTCCGGATGCCCACGATCTGGCAGGTGGAGTTCGCGGTGTACCTCCTCATCGCCGCAACCTTCCTGGGGGCGGCCTACGGGCTCAAGGAAAACTCCCACATCAACATCGAGCTCGTCACGGGCCTCCTCCCCCCCGGGTTCAAGCGCTGGCTCGACCTCTTTACCTCGGTGGTGGCCCTGTGGTTCTGCGCGTACCTGGCCTGGAAGGGCGCCCTCATGTGGTGGGACGCTTACGAGGGCGGCTGGCGCACGTCGTCCCTCTGGTCGATCCCCCTGGTCTATCCCTACGCGATCCTCCCCCTGGGCATGGGGCTCACGTCCCTCCAATACGTGGTGAAGATCGCCGACCGCGTGGCCGAGCTCCGGGGCAGGCGCCCCGGAGCCCCGGGAAGGAGCTGAGCCGTGGGCCCCCTGGCAATCGGGTTCGTCGCCGGTGTCGTCGCCCTCGTCATCCTGCTGAGCGGGATGCCCATCGCCTTCGCCCTGGGGGTGACGTCGCTCGCGCTCATGGCCTTGTTCATGGATCCCTTCCAGCTCTCCATGGTGGCCGAGAACGTCTTCGACGGGGTGAACGACTTCGGACTCCTGTCCATTCCGCTCTTCATCTTCATGGGCATGATCGTGGCGGTGACCAGAGCGGGGTCGGACCTCTACGAGTGCTTCCACAAGTGGCTGCACCGGGTGCCCGGGGGCCTGGGGGTTTCGAACATCGCCTCGTGCGCGGTCTTCGCCGCCCTTACCGGGTCGAGCCCGGCCTGCGCCGCCGCCATCGGCACCATGGGCATCCCCGAGATGCGAAAGCGGGGCTATCGCGACGGGCTGGCCACGGGGATCATCGCCGCCGGGGGGACGCTGGGGATCCTCATCCCCCCCAGCGTCACCATGATCGTCTACGGCATCGCCACCGAGACCTCCATCGGCAAGCTCTTCATGGCCGGGATCATCCCGGGCCTCCTGGTCACACTCCTGTTCAGCGCCTGGATCTTCCTCGTCCAGCGCAAGGAGCGACGACGGGTGGGGAGCGCGGCCGCCCTGGTGGCCGCCGAGGCCGAGTCGTACACCCTGGGGGAAAAGGTGCGCTCGTCGGTCAAGACCATCCCGTTCCTCGTGGTGGTGGTCCTGGTGCTCGCCTCCCTCTACACGGGCTGGGCCACCCCGAGCGA
>JBFLZB010000337.1 GCA_040756475.1 Thermodesulfobacteriota bacterium | reverse complement strand
AGGGCGCCCATGTCGCAGGCGCCCTGCACGTTGTTCTGGCCCCGGAGCGGATTGAGCCCCCCGCCCGCCACCCCCACGTTGCCGCAGAGCATGGCCAGGTTCGCCAGGGCCTTGACCGCGTCGGTGCCCTGGGAGTGCTGGGTGACGCCCATGCAGTAGAGAATCGACGCCGGCTTCGCCGTGGCGTACAGGCGGGCCGCCTCGCGGATCGCGTCCGGGGAGATCCCCGTGATCTCCTGCACCCTTTCGGGGGTGAAGTCGCCCAGGGACGCTGCAAACTCCTCGAACCCCTCGCACCGCTCGGCCACGTAGGCGGCGTCGTGGAGCCCTTCGGCCAGGATGACGTTCATCATCCCGTTGAGCACCGGGATGTTGTGGCCCGGGTCGATCTGGAGGTAGGCGTTGGCGTAGTCGGCGAGCTCGATCTTCCGCGGGTCGATGACGACGAGCTTGGCGCCCTTCTGGGTGATCGCCCGCTTGACCGCGTCGCCGATGATCGGGTGGTTCGCCGTGGTGTTGGAACCGATGATCACAAACGCCTTGGCCTTCTCGAGGTCGGCGATGGAGTTGGTCATCGCGCCGGAACCGAAGCTCGTGGCCAGACCGGCCACCGTGGCGCTGTGTCAGAGCCGTGCGCAGTGATCGACGTTGTTGGTGCCGATCACCGCGCGGAAGAACTTCTGGAAGAGGTAGTTGTCCTCGTTGGTGCACCGGGCGCTGGAGAAGCCCGCGACGGCGTCGGGGCCGCTGACGTCCTTGACCTCCTGGAGCTTCTTCGCCACGAAGTCCAGGGCTTCGTCCCAGGTGGACTCCACGAGCTGGCCGTTCTTGCGCACCAGCGGCGCGGTGAGCCGGTCGGGGTGGTTGACGAACTCCCACCCGAAGCGCCCCTTCACGCACAGGCTCCCCCGGTTGGGCACCGCGTCGAAGTCGGTGGTGGTCACCCGCAGAAGCTCGTCGTTCTTTGCGTTGAGCTCGAGCTGACACCCCACGCCGCAGTAGCCGCAGGTGGTGCGCACCCGCTGGGACTGCCAGGTGCGGGCCTTGCGGGGCAGCACCGAGTCGGTGAGCGCCCCCACGGGGCACACCGAGAGGCACTCCCCGCACGAGATGCACTCCACCCCGGGCACCGGCCCGATGTAGGAGTGGAACCCGTTGTCCACGATCTGGATGCACCCGACGCCCTTGATCTCCTTGCAGGCGTGGACGCACCGGGCGCAGAGCACGCAGCGGTCGGGCCACTGCTGGATGAAGGGGGAGACGTAGCGGGGGACCTGGCGCTGGAAGCTCTCCGCCGTGAAGTCCTGCTTGGCGATGCCGAACTCCCAGGTCAGGTCCTGGAGGTCGCACTCGCCCCCCTTGTCGCACACGGGGCAGTCCAGGGGATGGCGCACCAGCAAGAGCTTCAGGACGTCGCGGCGCATCTCCCGCAGCTCGTCCGAGTCGGTGCGCACCACGAGCCCCTCGCCCGCCACGGTGTCGCAGGCGGTGACGGGCTTGCGGTACCCCTCGACCTCCACCACGCACATGCGGCACGAGCCGATGGGGGCGAGCTTCTTGAGCCAGCACAGGGTCGGGATGCGGATCCCCGCCGCCTGGGCCGCCTCCAGGATCGTCGCCCCCTTGGGGACGCTCACCGCGTTTCCGTCGATCGTCAGGTTGATCATGCAGGACCCCTTGGCTTTCGGCTCTCAGCGGTCAGCGGTTCGACTCTCCGGGGGTGGTTCTCCCTCGCGGCACGCCACGGGACCTATGGGTTCGAACCCCCGCCACCCACTTCACGTCTCACGCTTCACGTCTCACGCCCCAACAGCTACCGCCAGCAGCCGGTAGCAGCGCAGGCAGCGGCTCGCGTCGGCGATGGCTTCCTCGTGGGTGAAGCCGATCTCGGCCTCCCGGAAGTCCTTCACCCGCTCGGCCACCGGCTCGTGGTGGATGCGCGCGGGCTCGGTGGTGGGGGGCACCCCCACGTCTTCCTTGGCGTCGTAGGGCTTGAGCTTCTCCACGTACTGGTTCATCACCCACTCCTCCAGGGGCTCGGTGCGGCCCTCCCGGAGGAAGCGGTCGATCTGGAAGGCGGCCTCCTTGCCCCCGGCCAGCCCCGCGATGAGGGTGAGAGGCCCCGAGACGCAGTCCCCGGCGGAGAAGATCCCCACCCCGTCGTGGACCCCGGCGAGCTTGTTCAGGCCCTGCACCTGGATCTGCTTCCACTTGTCGGCCTTCACGGGGCCGTCCGCGGGCAGGAAGGAGAGGTCGATGGCCTGGCCGATGGCGGGAATGACCGCGTCCACCGGGATCACGAACTCGCTGCCCTTCACCTCCACGGGCTTGCGGCGCCCCGAGGCATCCGGCTCGCCGAGCTCCATCTTGATGAGCTCCACCCCGGTGACCTTGCCCTTGGCGTCGAGGACCAGCCGGGTGGGGTTGTGGAGGACCAGGAACTCGATGTTCTCGG
>JBFLZB010000336.1 GCA_040756475.1 Thermodesulfobacteriota bacterium | reverse complement strand
CTAACCAGGGGGTCGGCCCAAGCCGATCCGGCCCCGCAGTCGATCGGGGCGAGCAAGTGGGACCCAAAGAAGTCGATGGAGGTGTAACCATGTTCCGCAACGCGAAGGGCTTCACCCTGATCGAGCTGATGATCGTCGTCGTCATCATCGGCATCCTGGCGGCGATCGCGATTCCGAACTACGTGAGCATGCAGGACCGTGCCCGTGAGGGCAGCGTGAAGGGCAACGCGCACGCCTGCCAGCTCTACGGGGAGGATGAGGCGGTCCAGGCCAACGGGTCGTATCCCGACGCGGTCGCCTTGGTGCTGAACGCCGACTATGACAACCCGTTCGGCGGCGACGCGTTCGCGGACGGGGCGGCCGGCAACGGCGCGGGTGTCTGCTACTGGGACGTCAGCGACGACAACACGAGCTACGTGATCACGGCCAACGGGAAGGCAGGCACGTCGATCCTCGTGCTGAGCAACACGGTCAACTAGACCTGACCCGTAGTCCGGGGGTGGAAGACGCGGGGCCCTGCAGCGGGTCCCGCGTCTTTTGGGTGCGCCCGGCATGGACACAGGCTTGGAGGTGCAAGCCCTCTCCTAAGCAGGTCACAGCGAGGGAAGGGAAGCGCAAGGGCGGAAGGGTGACCGACCGTCCGGAGGAAGCGCGGAACGAACCCGCGGGCCGATGGACAAGAACCGGATAGGAGGCGCTGCCGACCGAGGCGAGCGAGCCCATGATCGCGAAGCCTTTGTGACCAAGGGGAAGCGGCGTAGATCCGGCGGCCGTGCGGGGAAGGTCTGTGTTCTTACCCGGGGAGATCTCGCCTGACGCCTGAAAGGGCGACGCCGGACCAGCGGCGGAGCGAGAGGTCAGCAGAGGCCGTAGTAGCCGCCGCGAGGCGGCGAAGGGCCGAACGAGAAGAAGAGCTGGAAGCGTCCGGGAACGGAGGGGTCAGGCCACAGATGACCAGGCAGCTGGAGCTCCCGTTCGAGGGTAGGGGTGAAGCCCCGAGAGTAGGACGGAGCGTGGAGACCCCGAAGACGCCCGGGAGGATGGAAGGCTCAGGAGCGAGCGGTCTGATGGAACGGGCGGTCAGCCGCCCGAACATGGTGGCCGCGTTCAAGCGGGTGAAGGAGAACAAGGGCAGCCCCGGCATCGACGGGATGACCGTGGAGGATCTGCCCGTCTGGTTGCAGGAGAACTGGGAAGGAATCCGGGAGCAGCTGCTCTCGGGGACCTACCGGCCTCAAGCAATCCGGCGGCAGACGATCCCCAAGACGGGAGGAGGCGAGCGCGAGCTCGGCATCCCGACCGTCCTGGACCGGCTCATCCAGCAAGCCCTGCTTCAAGTCCTCCAGCCGATCTTCGACCCGACCTTCTCCGACCACAGCTACGGATTCCGGCCTGGACGCAGCGCCCACCAGGCAGTACGGCGGGCGCAGCAGTACGTCCAGGAAGGCCGGCGCTGGGTGGTGGACGTCGACTTGGCTCGGTTCTTCGATCGAGTCAATCACGACATCCTGATGGAGAGGCTGTCGAGACGGACCGGGGACAAGAGGGTGCTGCGGTTGATCCGCCGCTACCTCGAAGCAGGGGTGATGGTGAACGGGGTGGTCATGGAGCGGCAAGAGGGGACTCCGCAGGGAGGGCCACTCTCACCGCTTCTGGCCAACGTGCTCCTCGATGAGGTCGACAAGGAGCTGGAGAGGCGGGGTCACCGCTTTGTCCGCTACGCCGACGATGGCAACGTCTACGTCAAGTCCCGGCGTGCGGGCGAGCGGGTCATGGCGCTGCTTCGACGCCTGTATTCCAGGCTCCATCTCCAGGTCAACGAGTCGAAGAGCGCGGTCGCGCGGGTGTGGGACCGGAAGTTCCTGGGGTTTTCCTTTTGGACGGCCCCGGCGAAGAAGGTCCGATTGCGCGTCGCGAAGAAGGCCCTCGAAGAGATGAAGGAGCGCGTGCGACGGCTGACCCGCCGCAGCGCGGGGCGGAGCATCAACCAGGTCGTGGGGGAGCTGCGGTCGTATCTGGTGGGGTGGAAGAACTACTTCCGGCTCGCCGACACCCCGAAGGTCTTCCTAGAGCTGGACGAGTGGATCCGTCACCGTCTCCGAGCGATCCAACTTAAGCAGTGGAAACGGGGCCGGACGACCTACCGGGAACTGGTTTCTCGGGGGCTCTCTCCGGACCGGGCCGCCCAGGTGGCGGCCAACACTCGCAGATGGTGGAAGAACTCGGCGATGGCCCTCCACATCGCTCTCCCGAACCGTCTGTTCGACGAGCTGGGGCTTCCTCGGCTCGGCGCGTGACCTCAACTTCTCGAACCGCCGGATGCGGACCCGCTTGTCCGGTGGTGTGGGAGGGGAGCGACGGGCGAACCGCCGCCCCCTATCCCGATTGCGCCCGGCATGGACGCAAACTTGGAGGGGCAAGTCCTCCCTCCGAGCAGGTCACAACGAGGGAAAGGCATT
>JBFLZB010000335.1 GCA_040756475.1 Thermodesulfobacteriota bacterium | reverse complement strand
GCGCTCCATCTGGGGATCGCGCGGACGCACCAGGCGGCCGCCGGCCGGGAGAACTCCCTGAACGAGGCAGAGGAGCTCCTCACCCGGGCCCGCGGCCTCATGAAGGACTCCGCCGAGCCCTCCTACCACCTGGGCCACCTGCTGGCCCTGCAAGGGGACCTGGAGGGCGCCCGCACCCACCTGGAGGCCGCCCTGGCGAAGAGCCCCAACCACGTCCAGGCCTTGCGGGAGCTGCGCCTCCTGCGCATGCGCCAGGGCAAGAAGGGCGGCGTGCTGGGCGCCCTCTTCGGAAAGAAGGAGAAGTCGTGAGAGGCGTCCTGTGGATTCTCCTGGCGTGGGGGGCCGTGCTCGCCGCAGCCCCCGCGGCTGCCCGCGAACTGGACCTGCGGCTGGTGTACGGCACGGGGGTCGCGGGCGAGATCGACCCCTGCGGGTGAAAGACCGGCCGGTTCGGGGGTCTGGCCCGAAGAGCCGCCGAGATCGAACGCCTCCGCCACGAGCGGCCGGCCACCCTGTACCTGGACAGCGGGGACCTGCTCTTTTCCCAGCCGCTTGTGGCCGGACAGCCCCAGGCGGAGATCCTCTCCACCCGGGCCCGTCTGCTGGCCCGGGCCGCGGTGGCCGACGGCGTTGCCGCCGTCAACGTGGGCCGGCGCGACCTTGCGGCGGGATTGGCGCTCCTTGCGGAGCTGGGGCGGGAGCCGGGGGTCCCCTGGGTCTCCACCAACTTGCGGGACGCGGCCGGAGAGTACCCCTTTCCCCGGTGGCGGGTGGTGCCCTGGGGCGACGCGTGGGTGGGGGTCGTGGGTCTGCTCGCCCCGAACGCGGCCCTGGACCGCCAACTGGGACTGCGGACCGAGGACCCCGCGGCAGCCCTGGGGGAGGTGCTGCCCCTGCTGCCCGAGGTCGCGGCCGTGGTGTGCCTCTCGAACCTGGGGCTCGCGGCAGAGCAGGGTCTGGCCAGGGCGTTTCCGCAGTTGACCCTGGTGGTGGGAGGCGGGTCCAGCGAGTACCTGCCGACGCCTCCCGTGGCAGGCAATGCCCCGGTGCTGCGCGCCGGCGACCGCGGGCGCTACCTGGGGGTGCTCGATCTGCCCTCGGCGGGCCTGCGCTCGTGGCAAGCCCCTCGAGACCTGCAGCAAGAAGGGGTGCTGCAAGCGCGCCTGCACGAGCTGCGTCGGCAGGCGGCGGGCGGGCAGGAGGGTTCCGAAGCCGCCGCCCTTGGGCAGGAGATCGCCCAGACCCAGGCATCCCTGGCGGTCCTGGGGCAGGCGACGGCGGTGTTCGCCCACCGGATCGTCGTGCTGGATGGCCGCGGGGGGGAGGATCCCCGAGTGCTGGGGTGGCTGCGGGAGTACCGGGAGCTCGAGATGCAGTGGCAACGCGGCCAGGCCGGCGGCGGTCGTCCTTCCGCGCCGGGGGCGTCCCCGGCGCCCAGGGCCGCCCCGGAGGCTGCCCTGGCCCCGGGCAGCGAGCCCCTCCACGCGGGCTCGACCTCGTGCCGGGAGTGCCACGCCGACGCCTACCAGGCGTGGGCCCGCACCCGCCATGCCCGATCCTACGCCTCCTTGCAGCAAAGCCCCCGCGACCCCTCGTGCCTCGCCTGCCACGCCTCCACCGTGCAGCGGGCCACCGGCACCAGCCTGGAGCCCGTGGTGGGGTGCGAGGCCTGCCACGGTCCGGGGGGCCGCCACCGGGGCCGCGGCAACATCGCCCGAAAACCCGGCGAAGCCGTCTGTGCCCGGTGCCACCGCGGCTTCCACGAAGGAAAGCCCTTCGACTTTCCGGCCGCCTACGGGGCCGTGCGCTGCGACCGCTGACGGGAGCGCGCGACTCGGGTGGATCTCCCCGCGCCCGGCGCGCGCAGCCCTACGGCCCCTGCCCGAGCCCGCACCGCTCCAGCACCCGCTCCACGATGCCGGTGGTGGAGCGGCCCTCCACGAAGGGTAGCGCCGCCACCCGGCCGCCCGCCGCTTCCACGGCTTCCCGCCCCACGATCCGGTCCACCGCCCAGTCCCCGCCCTTGACGAGCACGTGGGGGAGCAGGGCCTCGATGAGGCGAAGGGGCGTGTCCTCTTCGAAGACCACCACGTAGTCCACGCTGCGCAGCCCCGCGAGCACGGCGGCCCGGTCGGCCTGGGGGAGGATGGGGCGGGCGGGGCCCTTGAGGCGGCGCACGCTCTCGTCGGAGTTCAGGCCCACCACCAGGAGGTCCCCGAGATCCCGGGCCGCCTCCAGGTACGTGACGTGCCCCGGGTGGAGCAGGTCGAAGCAGCCGTTGGTGAAGACGACCCGCTCTCCGGCGCGCCGCCGGGGAGCGATCTCCGCCAGGAGCGCGGACAGGGGGAGGACCTTTCGGTGCAGGGCAGGCAGCATGGGTATCCTAGCGGACCAGCCAGGGCAGCAGGTTCTGGTCCAGGAGGAGGGAAGCCCCGGGCGGGGGCAGTTGGGCCTCCGTGAGG
>JBFLZB010000334.1 GCA_040756475.1 Thermodesulfobacteriota bacterium | reverse complement strand
TGGGGGCGGGGGCCACCTGGGGGGCCGTGGTCGCGGCGTCGGGGCGGGTGGCGCTCTCGCTCCTCCTGGCCATCGGCGCGTCCCTGGTGCTGCTGCGGGTTCTTCCCAAGCTTCCCATCGGCCGCAGGCTGGTGCTCGACACCGAGCTGCCGGTGGAGGCCGGCTTCGGCTCGGCCCCCGAAGCCGACCGCAGGTGGCTCGGCCGCAGGGGCGTGAGCCTCTCGCCCCTGCGCCCCGCCGGCATTGCGGAGTTCGATGGCGAGAGGGTGGACGTGGTGTCCCAGGGAGATCTCATCGAAGCGGGCCAACCCGTCGAGGTGGTTCGCGTGGAAGGAAACCGGGTCGTGGTGCGAAGACTGCGGTCCCCGAACGAAGGGAGAGAGGCATGATCACGGTCGACACGGGCGCCTTCGGCGCCATCGGACTCCTGATTCTCGTCGTCGTAGGCCTTGGCATGGTCCTCTACCTGATCCCCGTACCGCTCTGGCTCGCGGCCTGGTCCTCCGGTGCCTACGTGGGCCTCTTCACCCTCATCGGGATGCGGTTTCGCCGGGTGCCCCCCTCGGTGGTGGTCACCGGGAGGATCAGTGCGGTGAAGGCCGGTCTCCAGGTCTCCATCAACGAGCTCGAGGCCCACTACCTGGCGGGGGGCAACGTCACCCGGGTGGTCAACGCCCTCATCTCCGCCGACAAGGCCAACATCGCTTTGCCGTTCAACCGGGCGGCGGCCATCGACCTGGCAGGCCGCGACGTGCTCGAAGCGGTGAAGATGTCGGTCATCCCCAAGGTGATCGAGACGGCCCGGGTGGCCGCCGTGGCCAAGGACGGCATCCAGCTCATCGCCGTCTCCCGGGTCACCGTGCGCACCAACCTCGACCGCCTGGTGGGCGGCGCCGGCGAGGAGACCATCATCGCCCGGGTGGGCGAGGGCATGGTAAGCACCATCGGTTCGGCGGCCAGCCACAAGGACGTGCTCGAGAACCCCGACCACATCTCCAAGAACATCCTGGCCCGGGGCCTCGACGCCGGCACGGCCTTCGAGATCCTCTCCATCGACATCGCCGACGTGGACGTGGGCGAGAATATCGGCGCCAAGCTCCAGATCGACCAGGCCAACGCCGACAAGCAGATTGCCCAGGCCAAGGCCGAGGAGCGACGCGCCATGGCCGTGGCCCTGGAGCAGGAGATGCGGGCCCGGGTGGTGGAGGCCGAGGCCGAGGTGCCCAAGGCCATCGCCGAGGCCTTCCGCCAGGGCAACCTGGGGATCATGGACTTCTACCGGCTGAAGAACGTACAGGCCGACACCACCATGCGGGAGTCCATCGCCGGCACCGAGCCCGAGATTCAGACCCCGCCGAAGCGCAAGTAGGAGGGCTGGCCGATGGAGCAGTTCTTTCTTCTGCTGGTCTTTCTCGTTTTCGCCCTGGGCAGCCACCTGATGCGGCTCCTCCGAAAACGCATGGAGCAGCGCGCCCCGCCGCCTCGGGAGGCGCGCGTGCCCGAGGCCTACGAGGAAGAGCTCTCCTGGCCGTGGCCGCAGGAGCCCCCTCCCCTGCCCGAGCAGACGCCGCCCCCCAGGGTGCTGGCCCCGGCAGCCCCGACGCCCGTGCGTCGCCCCGCCCCGCCGCCCAGGGCCGCAGCGGAGCCGGCGCCCCTGCCGGCCACGGCGCGAGGCCCCCGGCGCATGCAGCCCCGGCTCAGCCGCGAAGAGGTCCGGCGCGGCATCGTGCTGCGCGAAATCCTGGGTCCTTGCCGGGGCCTGGAAGGGATGGGAAGCGCGGACCGGGGGGGTGGGGCCTAGGCGTCGGCGGGCTCGCACCCGATCGGTCCCGAGAGAACCTATCCCCGGGCACGCGACCCCGGACCTAGCCGGTCTCGGAAGGCGGCCCGGGAACTTGGCGTTTGAGACCGGAACACCATTTTCGTAAACTCCAACGCGCCGCGGTTCCCTAGCCCAGCTTCGAGGAGGTATCCATGCGCCGTTCCGCAAGAGAGCTCACGTCCCTGGTGGTGGCCTTCGCGGTGCTCTGCCTTTCCCTTCCCACGTCGCCAGCGGTGGCCGGCTGGGTGCCGACCCGAGCCACCGTGGAGGGTCCCCACGCCCGCCTGGTCTCCGTGCTGGAGCGCGAAGAGGTCGCCCAGGCCCTGGAGGCCCTCGGGGTGGACCGGGCCGAGGCGGTGCGCCGGGTGGCCGGGCTCACCGACGCCGAGGCCCGGCGCGCCGTGGACGAGTGGGACCGGCTGCCGGCGGCCGGGAACGGAGTCGGCGTGGTCATCGGAGCCGTGCTGTTCATCTTCATCGTCCTCCTCATCACCGACATCCTGGGCTTCACCAACGTCTTTCCCTTCGTGAAGAAGACGGTCCGGTAGGGGGGTGGTCCGGGCTTTCAGCGGCCAGCGGTCGGCGGTCGGCGGCCGGGCACGGCCACGTCGGCCGTTGGGCGGCATACGTGCCCCGGTGGGGCAACGGTGCCGCCCA
>JBFLZB010000333.1 GCA_040756475.1 Thermodesulfobacteriota bacterium | reverse complement strand
CCGGCGCCCCTCGGGAGAGGAGAGACGCCATGGAAGCCCACGGCAAGCCCATCCAGGAGAGGATCGCGTGGTTGCTCGATCTGGCCCGGCGCCACGGGGGGGCGTTTCGCAGCCCGGAGGCCTGCCTGGCACGGGAGCGCTACCTGGCGCGGCACCCCACGGCCATCGCGGTGCTCAAGTGCATGGACGGGCGCATCACCATCCCGGTGGCCACCCAGACCCCGCCCGGCATCATCCAGCCCTTCCGCAATCTGGGGGGGATGTTCGACCTGGGCTGGCCCCACCTGGGCGAGGTCCTCGCCAGCTATGTGCAGCGCAAGGTGGCCGAGGGCCGAAGGGTCGTGATCCTCATCACCTACCACTTCTCCCGGGGCGATCCCCAGCGCGGCTGCGCCGGGTTCCACTACGACACCGACGCGGCGGTCGCCCACACCTATGCGGTCAAGCGCCAGGCCGAGCACATCTTCGGCACGGGTCACCAGACCGTGTACCCCATCGTGTGCGGGTTCGAGACCGACGAGGACGCCCTCGTCCTGCACGGCGAGGGCGGTGAGCGTCTGGACCTCTCGACCCTCGGGCCCGAAGACGCCGACGACCTGGGAGAGCGCCTGGGTGCCCTCTTCCCCGACATGGCGGCCCGGGTGCGGGAAGACCTGCTCCCGCTCCTCCGGGGGAACCTGGAGCGCATCGCCCAGGTGCGGCACACCGTGCGGACCCTGGACGTCCAGCACCGGGAGTGGGTGATCTGCCTGGGGCGGGGGTTCGACTTCCTCCACACCCCCAACCTGGCGCTCATCATCGGCCCCTACAGCCCCGACCTGGCCGACCCCATCCGAAAGGCGGCAGGGGTCATCGAAGCCAACATGTTCAGCGGCCGCATCCCCGCCGACGGATTCCTCCTCTTCGTGTCTTCTCCTTACGACGAGTACGGGGTGGACCGGGCCAGGGCCGAGCTCAAGGCGCGCTTCCTCTCCCGGTTCGGGGCCGAGGTGATCCGGGCCGACTTTCCCGACCTGGCGGAGCGGATGTTCCTGCACACCACCGTGCTGGACTGGCGGTCCCGGGCCCTGGAGCCGGTGGAGGGGGAGTGTCTGCCCTGCTGACCCCTTCGGGACCCGCGGGGTTTACCCCATCCCCGACTGCGGGCGGGGCGGCGCTATGGGCGTGACCTCGTAGCACAGGCAGTCTCCCCGGGCGCTCTCGGGGTCGGTGGTCATCATGAGGGGCGTGAAGTGCCGGCGGGTGAGGAGGCGGCCGTCGGTTCCGGCGCGGAAGGGGCAGGGAGGGCTGGCTCCTCCCGGGCGGGACCCGATGCGCAGGGGCCAGGGGGCTCCAGGGCGCAGCCACCCGAGAAGGGTGTCTGGGGGCAGGGTCTCCAGGTTGAACCGGTCCACGTCGGGGCGAAGCGTCAGGTCCGCACCGGGGACGGGGCCGGGGGCGAAGGCCACGCTGGTCCCGGGCACGAGCTCCACCCGCACGGGGTCGCGGTAGAGCGCCAGGTGTCCCGGGCCGGAAAGTCTCTTCGCGCCGACAAACCGCGCCAGGCCGTTTCGTGCCACCCGGTCGGCCTGGGCAGAGCCGCGCTGCCCGCACTCCACCACCACGCTGGGCACGTGGCCGCCGGTGGCCTCGGTCAGGGAACCCAGCCCCAGGGCTCCGGTGCACACGTAGTGTGCGGCAAAGAGCGACGCCAGGGCGAGCAGCGCCGGGTCGGCACGGGAACCGAGGGCGCAGGGGGGCGTCGCCCCGCTCGTGTTGTGGAGGTCGACCAGGGCCTCGAGGGGCACCCGGCGCAGGAGGGCCAAGGCCCGGGCGGCCGTGCGCGCTTCCCCCTCTTCGCCGGGTGTGTCGAAGCAGCGGTTCAGGTCGCGGCAGCCGGGCAGGGCCCGGTGCCGAAAGCCCGGGCCTTCCAGGGCCGCCTCCACCGCTCCCAGGAAGATCACCACGTCCACCGCCGGCGCCGGGCCGGAGCGCAGCCACCCGTGCACCGCCCGCAGCCCCGAGGGCTCGTCGCCGTGGAGCAGCGTCACCAGGGCCCGGGCCCGCGACCGGTCTGCCCCCGGGATCCGCAGGACCGCCGGCCCCCCCAGCTCCCGGAGGAAGTCCTCCGGGGTGTCGGGCACGGCCAGGGGGCCCTCGATCCAGCGCACCCCGCCCGCTCCCGTTCTCACGCCGGCACCGGCCAGGTGTGCACCGGGTCGCCCGCGTCGGCCAGGCGGAGGTAGTGCTGGAACATCTCCGCCAGGGCGCCTTGCCGGCCCAGCCGGGGCTCCAGTGCCGCCAGGGTGCGCTGTTGCCAGATTGCCCCGGTCTGGCCGGTCTCGATGCGGGCCTCCAGCACCGCCAGCAAGGGGTCCGCATCGCCGGCCTCGACCCCCGCCGCCCGGAGCCCCTGCCGGGCCAGGGGAAGGCAGCCCAGTGCTACCTCCCGCGCGGGCACCGACGCGAGCGGCCCGCCGGGAGCTCGGGGCCAGAGCAGCC
>JBFLZB010000332.1 GCA_040756475.1 Thermodesulfobacteriota bacterium | reverse complement strand
TTCCGCGGCCCGGCGCGCCCGGAGCCCTTCGTCCTGTTCGCGCTGTCGGGAGAGGTCCAGCGCCTCGGGCTCCTGGCCAAGACCACGGGCGCCGCGGGCGACGCCCTCCAGGAGTCCTGGGCCGCCTACCGCCGCCGGCTCCGGGCGCTCGTCGCCAGCGGCGGGGCGGTGCGGGTGCGAAACCAGGTGGTCGAGCCCCTGGTGGACCGGCTCGGCTACGCCCGGCTCGAAGACGCCGGCGAGGTGGAGACCCGGGAGGGGCACGAGCCCGGCGGCTACCTCCTGGTCACGGCCGACGGCCAGGAGCGGCTCCGGGCCTGGTGCACTGCCTTCGAAGAGGACCTCGACGCCCCGGCCCGCCGGGGATCGGCCTACCGGTACAGTCACACCCGCAGCGCCGAGCGGGTGCTCCTGGCCTCGGGCGAGCGGCTGGGGCTCCTCACCAACGGTGTGGAGCTTCGCCTCCTCCTCTGCGACCCGGCGCGTCCCGGCTCCCAGGTCGCTATCCCCATCGACCCCCACTGGAAGCGAAGCCGCGATCTCCCCGACTCCTACCGGCTCCTCCTGGCCCTGGCCTCCCCCAAGGGCGTCCGGGCGGTGCCCGAGCTCGTGGAGAAGGCGCGCCTCCAGCAGACCCGGGTCACCAAGGACCTCCGGGTCCAGGCCCGCCAGGCCATCGAACGCTTCGTCCAGGAGGTGTTGGATCACCCGGAGAACCGGGAGAAGTTGGCAGCCCACGCCGACCAGGCCCGTCTCGCCCGGGAGCTCTGGCACGAGGCCCTGGTGCTCGTCTACCGGCTCCTCTTCCTCCTCAAGCTCGAAGCCACCGACGACCCGGCCCGGGCCTTCGGCTTCGCCTCGTCGAGCCTGTGGCGAAACACCTTCTCCCCCAGCGTCGCCCTGGCGCCCCACGCCCGCCGGGTGCTGGACGAAGGCGCCGAGACCGGGAGCCTTCTAGAAGACGGGCTCCGGGCCCTGTTTCGCATGTTCGTCGACGGCCTCGCCTGCACCGAACTCCACGTCAAACCCCTGGGCGGCGCCCTCTTCGGGCCCGAGACCACGCCGCTCCTCACGGGCCTTCGCTGGGGCGAGCGGGCCGTGGCCCATCTGCTCGACCGTCTCCTCTGGACGCCCCGGCGCCGTGGCTCCGAGTCCCGCCAGCGGGTCCACTACGGCCCCCTCGACGTGAAGGACCTGGGCCGGGTGTACGAGGCCCTGCTCGAACTCGAACCCGGCATCGCCGCCGAGCCCATGTGCCGCCTGCGCCGCCAGAAGCTCGAAGTGGTGGTGCCGGTGGGGCAGGGGGAGAAGTACAGGCTTCAGGCGCCAGGCTCCGGGCGCCAGGGGGAACAAGGCAGGCGTCAGGCGCCAGGCGCCGGCCTCCAACCCCTGAATCCTGAAGCCCGAAGCCCGGAGCCTGTCCCCCCCCCAGCCCTGAATCCCGAAGCCCGGAGCCTGACGCCTCAGGAGTCTCCCCATGCCGACGATCCAAAGCTACCAAGACCTCCAGGTCTGGCAGAAGGCGATGGACTTGGTGGTGGAGGTGTACCGGTTGGCGGGACTGCTGCCCAGGGCGGAGCAGTTCGGGCTGATCTCCCAGATGCAGAGGGCGGCGACCTCGGTGCCGGCGAATATCGCGGAGGGCCATGGTCGGGCGTACACGGGGGCGTACTGTCGGCATCTGTCGATCGCTCAGGGGTCGCTGCTGGAGCTGGAGACTCACCTGCTTATCTCTCAGCGACTGTCGTATCTGAGCGCGGAGCAGGTGAACCCGCTTCTGAACCGGACGCAGGAGATCGGGAGGATGCTGCACGGACTGACGAGGAGCCTGAAGGCGTCGGTGACAGCGAGGAGTCAGGCGCCAGGAGTCGGGAGCCAGGGGAGGAAGACGACGGAGACGAAGAAGATTCCCTGAATCCTGGAGCCCGGCGCCCGAAGCCTTCCACCGCCGTTGAGTGGATCGAGAAGATCGCCCCCGGCTGCTTCTACCTGCGGGTGGGCCTGGGGCGAAAATCCACCGGCTCGTTCTACACCCCCGACTCCTTCGTCCGCTTCCTGGTCCAAGAGACCCTGGGCCCCCTGTGTGCCGAGCGAAGCCCCAAAGAGGACCCAAAGCCCGGCGAGCTCCTCAAGCTCAAGGTCCTCGACCCGGCCATGGGGAGCGGGCACTTCCAGGTGGAGGCGTGCCGGTTCCTGGGCGAGAAGCTCTACGAGGCGTGCCGGCTCTGCGACGAGAAGGCGCTGGAGGCCGAGCGGAAGGCCGAGAAAGCCAAGACCGACGCCGAGCGCCAGGCCGCCCTGACCGAGGCGGCCGAGTACCGCCGCCGTGTGGTGGACCTGCCCGACCCCGACGACGAGCTCGTCCGGTACCTCCCGAGCCGCGCGCCCGAGGGCGAGGAGTCGGGCCTCTCCCAGAAGCGGGCCGAGGCCCTCTGCCGCCGCCTCGTGGCCGTCCACTGCCTCTATGGCGTAGACAAGAACCCCCTGGCCGTCGAGCTCGCCAAGCTCGCCCTCTGGATCGAGACCCAGGC
>JBFLZB010000331.1 GCA_040756475.1 Thermodesulfobacteriota bacterium | reverse complement strand
CCGGGCGGTGCACAGGGCGGGGGCGAGCGGGGTGCAGGTGGTGGACCTGTGGACGCGCCTGGTGGACCACGCGGTGATGGCGCTCTTCCGGGTGCTGGCCCGGGAGCACGGCCTGGACGGCGAGCCCCTGGCGCTCCTGGCCCTGGGGGGGTATGGCCGAGAGGAGCTCTCCCCCCACTCGGATCTCGACCTCCTGATCCTGGTCCGGGAGGGGCTCGACCCGGGGCCCTTCGTGGAAGGGCTCCTCTATCCCCTCTGGGACGCGGGCCTCGACGTGCAGGCGGTGGCCCGGACCCTGGAGGAGAACGTGGAGGTGGCCCGGGCCGACAGCCGCAGCCGCTCCAGCCTGCTGGAGGCCCGGCTCCTGGCGGGCGATCCGGCCCTGGCCTCGGACTACCAGCGCCGGGTGGTGGAGGGCGAGATCTTCGCCCGGGACGTGCGCCCCTTCGTGGAAGCCAAGCTGGCCGAGATGGAGGCCCGTCACCAGCGCTACGGGAGCACGGTGTACCTGCTGGAGCCCCATTTGAAGGAAGGGGAGGGGGGGCTGCGGGACATCCAGACCGCGCTGTGGATCGCCAAGGTGCGCTTCAAGGTGCGCTCGGCGGCGGAGCTCCTGCACAAGGGGGTGGTGCCGCCGGGGGAGATCGACGCCCTCCACCTCTCCCGCGACTTCCTCCTGCGGGTGCGAAACCACCTCCACTTCGCGGCGGGCCGCCGGGAGGACCGGCTCACCTACGACTTCCAGGAGGATGCCGCCCTTCTCTTCGGGTACGGCGACTCCGGGAACATTCCCGGGGTGGAGCGGTTCCTGCAGGCCTTCTACGCCTCGGCCAACGGCGTGGGACACTTTGCCCGCACGGTCATCCGCCGGGCCTGCGAGGGGCTCCTGCCCCGCACGGCGGTCCAGAAGGCGCCTCCCCGGGAGGTGATCCCCGGGGTGCGGCTCCAGGCAGGCGAGGTCTACGTCGAGCCTTCGGCCGCCTCCAAGAGGTCCCTGACCCTGCTCGCCGCCTTCGAGGCGGCCCAGGTCTGGGATGCGGAGCTCTCCCCCCAGGCCCTGGAGGTGGTGCGGGAGAACCTGCACCTGGTGGACGACCGGTTCCGGCGCGACCCCGAGGCCGTGGAGATGTTCCTGCGCATCCTGCGAAACCCGCGTCGCGTGGCCACCACCCTGATGCGGATGCACGACGTGCGGTTCCTCGACCGGTTCATCCCGGAGTTCGGGCGGGTCTTCGGGCGGGTGGAGCGCGACCTCTACCACGCCTACCCGGTGGACGTGCACAGTCTCTTCACCGTGCAGGAGATCCGCCGGCTGGCCCGGGGGGAGTACGGGGCGCAGCTCCCCCTGCCGACCCGCTTGAGCCGCGAGCTCGCGCGCCCGGACATCCTGTATCTCGCGGCGCTCCTGCACGACATCGGCAAGGGGGAGGGGCACGGCCACCCCGAGCGGGGCGCCGAGATCGCGCTCGCCGTGGGAGACCGCATGGGCCTGGCGCCGGCGGACCTGGAGTACCTGGTCTTCCTGGTGCGCCACCACCTGCTCCTCTCCCACACGGCCCAGGGGCGCGACCTCCACGACGACGAGCTCGTGGCCGAGGTGGCCGCTTCGGTCCAGGACCCCGAAGCCCTCAAGATGCTCTACCTGCTCACGGTGGCCGACATTCGTGCCGTGGGGCCGGGGGCGTGGACGAGCTGGAAGGACCTGCTCCTCAAAGAGCTCTACGAGAAGGCCGCAGCCGTGCTGGAGAGCGGCGGCGCCAACCGCGGGCTGGCCGAGGAACGGGCGCAGGAGGTGAGGGCCCGGCTGCGCCAGGCCGCAGGCGATGCCGGGATGCCCGGGGGCGCCGAGGCCTTTCTCTCCGGCATCGACCACCCCCAGTACCTCCTGGCCCACCCCATCGACGCCCTGGTGCGCCACCTGGCCCTGTTTGGCCGCCGCGACGAAGACCCGGTGACCTGCGTACGCCCGGTAGAGTCCCAGGGCTACACCGAGGTGCTCCTCCTCACCCGCGACCGGCCGGGGCTGTTTGCGTCGGTGGCGGGGCTCATGGCGGCCCAGGGCATCAACATCCTCTCCGCCGTGCTCCACACCCGCACCGACGGGTGGGCACTGGACGTCTTCCACGTCTCCAGCCCGGTGGGAGGCGTTCTCGAGGAGGGCCGGGCCCGCCGCTGGGAGTCGGAGCTGCGCGCCGTGCTCCGGGGCGACGCGTCCTTCGAGGTGGTGGCGGGCCCCAGGCTCCGACAGCCCCCGGCGCTTCGCCGTCCCCGTCCCCGGATGCCCGCGCGGGTGCGGGTGGACAACGAGGCATCGCGGCGCTTCACCGTCATCGACGTGAAGGCAGCCGACCGGCTGGGGCTCCTCTACGACGTGGCGCGCACCCTGGCGGCCCAGGGGCTCACCATTCGCCTGGCCAAGATCGCCACCAACATCGAGCAGGTCTCCGACGCGTTCTACGTGGAGCGGGTGGGGGGAGGGAAGATCGCCGATCCCCGGGAGACCGCCGACCTGAAGCAGGCCCTGCTGACCGCGCTCGCGGGCGGCGCCTTCCCCGAGGAGACCA
>JBFLZB010000330.1 GCA_040756475.1 Thermodesulfobacteriota bacterium | reverse complement strand
AGAGGGGATCGAAGGGGGGGATTTCTGTATAGGCGCCCGTGAGCCCATGATTCCGTGACCTCGGGCCCGCCTCAGGTCCGGGGCCGCCTCCCCAGCAGGACCCGGGCGGGCCCCCCGTACTCCATGCGCTGCTGGGGCTCGATGCCGGCTGCCCGCATCCACCCCTCCACCTCCTCGAAGCTGTAGGTGCGGCCCCGCTCCGTGGCGACGAGCATGTGGACGCCGAAGAGGGAAGCGGTGGGGGGGCGGGTGCGGTCGGGCTCGAGGAAGTGGTCGTGCACCGCCACCACGCCGCCCGGGAGGAGGGCCGCGGCCATCCTCCCCAGGAGGGCCTGGACCTCTTCCTCTCCCAGCATGTGGACGATCTGGCTCGCCCAGACGAAGTCGTACCCCTCCCCCAGGGGGCTCGTGAGGAAATCCCCCTCCAGGAATGAAATCCGTTCGGCCCCCGGCTTGTCCCCCAGGAACTCGCGGGCGATCTGCGACGTGGGCCCCAGGTCGAAGTGGACCGCTTCGAGCCCGGGCCAGCGCTGGACGAAGGCCAGGGCATAGTTTCCGGGTCCGCCGCCCACGTCCAGCACCCGGGCGCAGCCCTCGAGGGGCAGGCGCTCGGCGAGCCGTGGGGCGAGATCCCGGGTCAGGTTCTCCATGCCCAGGATGAAGTGGCGCATCCCTTCCGGCGTGGAGGGGAGCTGCTGGGTCTTGCGGCGCAGGGCGGGGTGCCCGGTCTTCCAGGTCTGCCCGAGCTCGTTCCAGTCCTCCCACGTGTTGTGGAGGTGCCGGAGGATCTCGCCCCGGTACTCCGGGGAGCCGCGAGAGAGGAACCGCCGGGCGGGTTCGGCGTTGCGGTACCCTCCCTCGCCCAACTCCAGCAGCCCCTGGCCCACCAGAGCGTCGAGTACCAGCCGGGTGGCGCGGGAGTCGAGGCCGAAGCGCTGGGCAACCTCGGCGGCTTCGAGCGCCCCGTGGTCCAGGAGGTCGAAGACCCCCACGTCGAGCGCTTCGAGCAGGAGCTTCGCCGGCTGGAACCCGACGGCGATCGAGCGCAGGTCTTCGAAGGTCATGGGGGGCCTCCTGGGGACAGGGGACGAAGGCTTCCAGTCTATCAACGGCAGGGCCGGGGGCAACCCCGGGCCGGAACCGGGCTTATCCGCGCTGGAAGAAGACCTTGGCGGCCAGCAGCGCCAGGGGCGCCCCGTGGAGGAAGAGGTCGAAGATGTCGAGGGGACGGCGGAGATCCCCGGCAAAGAGCATCTGGAGCTTTTCCAGCAGGTGGGGCTTGGGGTAGAAGGGGGCCAGGGCTAGGGCGATGGCCACGGGAACGAGGACGGAGTAGGGGATCGCATCGAGCATGGGGAGCGCTCCGGGTCGAGGTTTCCCCTTGGATGCGCGGGCGCAGGGCGGGTTTCGGGCACCCCCGGGGTGTGCGCCGCCTGCCCCGGGGCGCGCGGCACGCGTGGGGCTCTCCGGGGCAAGCCCGGAGCGAGGAGGCTCGGATGAGGGTTCTGGTGACGGGGGGAGCGGGGTACATCGGGAGCCACACGTGTCTGGAGCTCCTCCAGGCAGGGTGGGAGGTGGCGGTTGCCGACAATCTCTCCAACAGCCGGGAAGAGGCGCTTCGCCGGGTGGAGGAACTGGCGGGCAGGAGCCTGGACTTCCACCGGGTCGACCTGCGGGACCGGGAGGGCCTGAACCGGATCTTCCGCGGGGGCCGCTTCGACGCCGTGGTCCACTTCGCCGGGCTCAAGGCGGTGGGAGAGTCCGTGGAGATGCCGCTTCGCTACTATCACAACAACGTCACGGGCACGCTGGTGCTGTGCGAGGTCATGGCCGAGCACGGGGTTCGCGCCCTGGTCTTCAGCTCCTCGGCCACCGTGTACGGGGACCCTGCGTCGGTGCCGATCCGGGAGGACTTCTCCCTCTCGGCCACCAACCCCTATGGCCGCTCCAAGCTGATGATCGAGGAGATCCTGGGCGACCTCCACCGGGCCGACCCCGCGTGGCGCATCGCGCTGCTTCGGTACTTCAACCCCGTGGGGGCGCACCCGAGCGGCCGCATCGGGGAAGACCCCAACGGCGTTCCCAACAACCTCCTCCCCTACGTGACCCAGGTGGCGGTGGGAAAGCTCAAGGAGCTGCGGGTGTTCGGAGGCGACTACCCCACTCCGGACGGGACGGGGGTGCGCGACTACATCCACGTGGTGGACCTGGCCGTGGGCCACCTCAAGGCCCTGGACAAGCTGCGGGAGACCTCCGGGGTGGGGATCTGGAACCTGGGCACGGGCCGGGGCCACAGCGTGCTGGAGATGGTGGCCGCGGTGGAGAAGGCCTCGGGGCGCCCCATCCCCTACCGGGTGGTGGACCGAAGGCCCGGCGACGTGGCCTCCTGCTGGGCCGACCCCGGCAAGGCCCGGCGAGAGCTCGGGTGGACGGCCGCCCGAACCCTGGAGGAGATGGCCGCCGACGCCTGGCGGTGGCAGCAGGCCAACCCGGAGGGGTATGGGGAGTGAGAACGTGCCGGGTGCCGGGTGCCGCGTGACCCTGGCCCCTGACCCCTGGCCCCTGACCCCTGACCCCTGACCCCTGACCCCTGACCCCTAGCCCCTGACC
>JBFLZB010000329.1 GCA_040756475.1 Thermodesulfobacteriota bacterium | reverse complement strand
CTCCCCTTCTCCAGAAACCGGCGCGAGGGCTTCGGGCCGAATACCCAGGTGCACCGACTGCTCGAGATGCGCGTCCAAGTCCTTACGCTCGCCCAGGGAGAGCCGCACCCCCGGCGCCTCGAAGACGAGTCCCCCGGCACCGGAGCGCAGGGCTCCCTCCAGCACGTTCATGGCAGGTGTGCCCACGAAGCTGGCGACGAAGAGATTTGTGGGGCGTTCGTAGAGGTCCCGGGGGGTGCCCACCTGCTGCACCGTTCCCTCGTGGAGCAGGACGACCGTCTGCCCCAGGGTCATGGCTTCGACCTGGTCGTGGGTCACGTAGACCATGGTGGCGCCGAGCCTGCGGTGGAGCTTGGCCAACTCCACCCGCATGGCGCTGCGCAGCTTGGCGTCGAGGTTCGAGAGGGGCTCGTCGAAGAGAAAGACCGCGGGGGTCCGGACGATGGCCCGGCCGATGGCGACCCGCTGCCGCTGCCCTCCCGAGAGCTCCCGGGGCCTTCGCCCCAGGAGGTCCTGGAGCTCCAGGAGGCGTGCTGCCTCCTCGATCTTCTTCCGGATCTCCGCTTTCGAGGTTCGCCTCGCCTTGAGGGGAAAGGCCAGGTTCTCGTAGACGGTCATGTGGGGGTAGAGGGCGTAGCTCTGGAACACCATGGCCACGTCGCGCTCCGCCGGGGTCAGCTGGCTCACCTCCCGGTCGCCGATCCAGACCTCCCCCCCGTCGTGGCCCTCCAGGCCGGCCAGGATGCGCAGGAGCGTGGTCTTTCCGCACCCGGAAGGACCCAGGAGGATGCAGAACTCCCCCTCCCGGACGTCGAAGGTGACCCCGTCGAGCACCCCTACGGCGGCGAAGGACTTTCGCAGGTTGCGGACGCGAACTCCGGACACGGTCACTCCTTCACCGCACCCGCCGAGAGCCCCCGGACGATGCGCCGTTGGAAGAGGAGCACGAGGAGCACCAGGGGCACGGTCGCCACGGTGGACGCGGCGGCGATCTCCCCCCAGGGGATGGTGTACTCCCCCTGGAAGAGGGCGATCCCCACGGGGAGGGTCTGGAGCCTCTGGTCCGTGAGGATCAGGAGGGCGAAGAAGAACTCGTTCCAGGCGTAGATGAAGACCAGGATGGAGGCGGTGAAGACGCCTGGGGCGGCCAGGGGCACGACCACACGGAAGAGGGTTTGCAGGTGCCCCCACCCGTCCACCCGGGCGGCATCCTCCAGGTCCCGGGGGAGCTCCCGAAAGAAGCTCACGAGAATCCACACCCCCAGGGGAAGGGTAAGGGTAACGTACGGGAGGATCACGCCCTGGTAGGTGTTGAGCCACCCCAGGCCGTGGAGGATGCGCCAGACGGGGCCGGCGATGGAGATCTGGGGGAACATGGAGACCAGCAGCAGGCTCCCCAGGAGCCACTCCTTGCGGGGCACCCGCAGCCGGGCCAAGGGGTATCCGGCCAGGACCGAGAGCAGGACCGTCACCGCCGTGGTCGCGCCCGCCACCGTCGCGCTGTTGGCCACATACCCCAGGAGATCGTAGCGCTCCACGGCGGAGCGGTAGAACGCCAGCGACCCGCTCGGCCACAGCACCGGGGGAATGGCGGTGACCTCCAGGGGCGTCTTGAGCGAGGTGCCCACGAACCACAGGAAGGGTCCCAGGCTGGCCACCACCACCAGGGCGGTGACCCCTCCGAACAGGGCGGCCGGGCCCGGAGGGCGCCTCACGCGCGCCCCCCCGCCCCCTGCCGGCCGAGCGCGGCGAGATAGGCCACCGAGACGCCCAGGGTGGCCAGGAAGACCAGCACCGAGACCGCCGACCCGTACCCCAGGAGTCCCTCGGCGAACATCTTCTTGTACCCATAGAACTGGAGGACGTTGGTGGCGTCGGCCGGCCCGCCCTGGGTCATGACGAAGACCAGGTCGAAGACCCGGAAGGCGTCCATGGTCCGAAAGAGCAGGGCGACGAGCAGGGCCGGCCGGATCAGGGGCAGGGTGATGCGCCGAAAGCGGGTCCAGGCCCCGGCGCCGTCGATGCGGGCCGCCTCGTAGAGGTGGTCGGGAATGGTCTGGAGCCCGGCGAGGATCAGGAGGGCCGCAAAGGAAGAGGTCTTCCACACATCCGCCGCCACGATCGCGGCGAAGGCGTGGGCCGGCTCGGCGAGCCAGGCGTGGTAGCGGGCCGTCTGGGTGCCGAAGAGGGCGAAGTTCACGAGGCCGTACTGGTCGTGGCAGAGGAACCGCCAGAGCTGGGAGGAGACCACGGTCGGAATCGCCCAGGGCACCAGGACCGCCGCCCGCACCGCCCCCCGGCCCGGAAAGCGGCGGTTGATCACCAGGGCGATCCCCAGCCCCAGGAGGAGCTCCAGCGCGGTGGTAGCGAAGACGAAGACCAGGGTATTGCGAAGCGACCGCAAGGCGACCCCGTCGGCCGACAGGTCCCGGTAGTTCTGGAACCCGACGAAGGCCTCCCCCAGGTGGGGCAGGCCCAGGACGATCCGGTGGAGCCGGAGCCGAACGAGACTTCAAGGTCCGCGGCGACTTCCTCCCGTTCCAGAACCGGCTGGCGGCAGCTCGCTCTTTTCGCGCTGCACCAGGCGCACCTCCCGATCCCACCGCCCACCGTCCTGGAGG
>JBFLZB010000328.1 GCA_040756475.1 Thermodesulfobacteriota bacterium | reverse complement strand
GGGCAAGTGTGTCGGCACCGGGTGCGCATATCGGGGCGGTGGGGGCTCCGGGGGCAGCATCCACCTGACGGCGGGGACGCTGGCAGGCGCGGGGGCGATCACGGCCGACGGGGGCAACGGCGGCAGCACCCACGCCGGGGGCGGCGCCGGGGGCCGGGTGGCGGTGTACTACGGCGACATAGCTGCCTTTCCCGAGACCCACATCACCGTGACCGGCGGCACGGGGTTCCAGCCCGGCGCTGCGGGCACCATCCATCTCCAGCCCCTCGAGGCGCCGTACCTCCTCTCCCACGCCCCCGACGGGCCCGTCAACCACCCCGTGACCTTCGTGGACGTCACCTTTCACCGGCCCATCGACGGGGCAACGTTTACGGCCGAGGACGTGCGGCTCTCCGGCCCCGCGGGAGAGCACATCTCCGTCAGTGGAGATCCCGTTCTCCACGAGGGCAACACGTGGCGCATCTCCTTCGACCCGCAGCACGCCGAAGGAGAGTACGTGCTCCTGGTGGGGCCCCACATCTTGGGGCCGACCGGGCTCGAAATGGACCAGGACGGCGACCGGGTCGGCGGCGAGGACCCCGACGACGTATACCGGGGCACCTTCACCATCGACACCACGGCCCCGCGGGTCGTGTCCCAGAGCCCGTCCGGGAACTGGACCCAGCATCTCTCGTTCGTGGACGTGGGCTTCAGCGAGGCGATCGCGCCTGCCTCCTTTCGGGCGCAAGACGTAACCGTCGCGGGGCCGCTGGGGCCGATCCCGGCCGGGGAACCCGAGCCCCTGGGCGGCAACGTCTGGCGCATTCCCCTGCCGGCGCAGAGCACGCCGGGGGACTACTCCATCGGGGTGGGCCCGGCTGTCTCGGATCTGGCCGGCAATGCCATGGGATCGGCCTACCAGGGAACCCTTCGGATCCTGCTGCCCGACCTGGTGGCCCTCGAGCTGCAAACGTCCCCCGCAGGGGGCACCGGGGGGCACCTCGCCGTGAGCTGGCGCGTCGCCAACAGCGGCTCATACCACGCCGGCGGCCCCTGGAAGGACTGCCTCTACCTCTCCTCCGATCCCGAGGCGGGGGGAGGCACGGCGCTGGGCTGCTACGAGCACTCACCCAACCTGGCCGTGGGCGCCTCCTACGACCGGCTCGCGCAGGTGGTCCTCCCCCCAGTGCCTGCGGGCTCCTACTGGGTCCACCTGCGGGTGGACGCCGAAGGCCGCGTGGCCGAGGCCGACGGGGCGAACAACGCCGCCTCGGCCGGGCCCGTGGAGATCAGCCGGCCCAACCTCGTGGCCGGGGCACTGGCGGTGCCGCCGGAGGTCTGGGCGCGCCAATCCATCGCAGTCACCTGGGCCGTAAGCAACGACGGATTGGTGGCCGCTTCGGGCTCGTGGCAGGACTGCCTCTACCTCTCCCCCGACGACCAGCCCGGGGCCGACGTGCTCCTGGGGTGCGCCGCCCGGCCCGCCGAGCTCGCGCCAGGGGCAAGCTACGAACAAAGCATCGTCTTCCCCTTGCCCAACGTGACGAAGGGAACCTATTGGGTCGTGCTTGCCGTGGACGCCGCGGGCTCCCTGGCAGAGGCGGACGAGGCCGACAACGGGGCGGTCTCGCCGCCCGTTCTGGTACATCGAGAGTTTCGCCTCGCGACGGGCGCGAAGGGCTGGGGCACCGTGGTCCTGGACCCCTCCGGCCCGGACTACGAGGAGGGCACCGCGGTCCACGTAACCGCCGTGCCCCAGCCGGACTGGGTCTTCAGCCAATGGGAGGGCGCGTTGGCCGGGGCCGGGAATCCCGCGACCCTCTCCATGGACGCCGACAAGTCCGTTACCGCCGTCTTCGTGCTGGAGCAACTCCTCCCCAACCCCACCGGCGTCGCCGTGACCCCCCACAGCGGCTACGTCGACATCTCCTGGGCCGGGGTGGAGCCGGCGCAGTACGTCAAGCACTACGCCGTCTACGTGGGGGAGGCCGACTTCACCTCGGTGGAGGGGATGACGCCCCGGACGACCCGCACCGTCCCCGGCGCCAAGGTGGCCGGTCTCACCAACAACCGGACCTACTACGTCGCGGTCACCGCCGTGAACCTCTCGGGAGGGGAGACGAAGGAGGTCGCGACGGTGCCGGCCACCCCGGTGCCCGACACCGAGGGGCCGGCGGTCTCGAACGTCCGGTGGGAGGGCGCGCCGCTGGCCGGGGGGCAGGTGCTCCGAAAGCCCGGCACCGTAACGCTTACGGCCTCCGACCCGGCAGGGATGAGCCGGGTGGAGTTTCGGGTGGACGGGGTGCTCAAGCGCACCGACACCAGCGGCTCGGGGAGCTACTCCTTCGCCTGGAACCTCGTCGCCGAGGCCGACGGCGCCCGCGTCCTCGGGATTGCCGCCTACGACACCCTGGGCAACGCCACCGGGCTCGAGTACACGGTCACCGTGGCGCTGGATCCCCCCGGGGCCCCGGTCATCACCCAGCCGGTGGGCGGGATCACGACCAACAAGGCCACGGTGGCCGTCTCGGGGACCGCCGAGAAGGACACCGAGGTCCTCTTCTACCGGGACGGCACCCAGGTCGCCCTCGTACCTCCCGCGGCGGTCACCGCCACGGGGGCCTTCAGCGCTTCGGTGCCCCTGGCC
>JBFLZB010000327.1 GCA_040756475.1 Thermodesulfobacteriota bacterium | reverse complement strand
CGGGCAACGGGCAACGGGCAACGGGCAACGGGCAACGGGCAACGGGCAACGGAGCTACGGCCCGCCCTTGCAGAACTCCACCTCGAAGCCCGCCGCGCGAAAGGTCCGAAACCGGGCCCGGGCGGGCCCGAGGCGCTCGGGGAGGTCCACGGGGGCGAAATCCACCACCCGGGCGAAGCCTGCAACCTCGGCAGGTGCGGTGTCCCGGGCGAGGACGAGACAGGTGGCTCCGTTGGGGCTTCCCGGACGCCACCCCACCGCCACGGGAGTGTCGAGGGCGGCCTCCCCCTGCCAGAGGTCGTGGGGGACGAAGGACTCGTCCCGGAAGGTCCACAGGAGGTCGTCGAGGCGCCGGGCCTCCGCCTCGGACTCGGCCCACACGCACACCCGCTCCCCGGCCTCGTAGGCGGCCTCCACCTGACGGCACAGGGCCAGATCCCACCGGGGCCCCCGAATCTCGAAGAAGGTGGCGCGAGGCATGGGCGGATCTTACCCGAGCCCACCGCGCAGGCGCCACCCCCCCTGCCCGTCCGTGCCCGTCCGTGGCGGTCCGTGCTTCCGTCCCCCGTTTGGGCACCGCCCCGACCCCGTGCTATCCTCGCCCCCCACCCCACCCCTGGAGCGCCGATGGTCCCTGCGGTCCCGACCTTCGTGCACCGCGTGCTCTCCTGGACCCGCCGCCTCATGGGGGCGGGGGCCGCAGGGCTGCCCCGGCGGCCCGGGGCGAAGCTCGGCACCTTCCTCGGGGTCTTCACCCCCACGATCCTCACCATCCTCGGCGTCATCATGTACCTGCGGTTCGGGTGGGTGGTGGGGCACGCCGGGCTGGGGAAGACCCTCCTCATCGTGTGCCTGGCCAACGGCATCACCCTGGTCACGACGCTTTCCCTCTCGGCGGTGGCCACCAACACACGGCTCGGCGTGGGCGGGGCGTACTACATCATCTCCCGCAGCCTGGGGCCCGAGATCGGGGGGGCGATCGGCCTGCCCCTCTTCCTGGCCCAGTCGCTCTCCGTCACGCTCTACTCCTACGGCCTTGCCGAGTCCCTGCGCTTCGTCTGGTCCGGGGTGCCCGTGCCCGCCGCGGCCCTCGTCATCGTCCTGGCCGTCGCCGCCCTGGCCTACCGGGGCGCCGGCACGGCCCTGCGAAGCCAGATCCCCATCATGGGGCTCATCGCCTTGTCGGTGCTCGCCCTGGCCGGGGGCGCCCTCTTGGGCGCCGGCCCCCCCGCCCCCCGGGTCTCCGGGGGATCGGGGGAGGTGGGCTTCTGGACCCTCTTCGCGGTCTTCTTTCCGGCGGTTACCGGCATCATGGCCGGCCTGGGCCTCTCGGGAGACCTGAAGGACCCCCAGAAGAGCATCCCCCGGGGCGCCCTGGCGGCCTGCCTGGCGGGGTTCGGGGTCTACCTGACCGTCCCGGTCCTCCTGGCCCTGGGTGCCGACGCCGAGACCCTGCGGGAAGACCCCCTGGTGTGGACCCGGATCGCACCCCTCGGGGCGCTTTTCGTGCTGCCGGGGCTGTGGGGCGCGATCTTCTCCTCAGCGGTGGGCTCCATCCTGGGCGCACCGCGCACGCTCCAGGCCCTCGCCCGGGACCACCTGGCTCCGCGCCGCTTCGCGGCCGTCGCCCAGGAGGGGGGCGAACCGGTTTTCGGGCTCGCGGTCACCCTGGCCATCGCCCTGGGTGCGGTGTTTCTCGGGGATCTCAATACCGTGGCCTCCGTGGTCACCCTCTTCTTCCTCACCGTCTACGGCATGCTCAACCTCGTAGCCGCTCTGGAGGGCCTCTCGGGCGATCCCTCCTGGAGGCCCACCCTGCGGGTGCCCTGGCCGGTGAACCTGGCCGGCTCCCTGGCGTGCTTCGGAACGATGGTTCTCATCAGCGCCGGGGCCACCGTCTTCGCCGTCCTGGTCGTGCTCGCCCTCTACGTCGCCCTCCAGCGCAAGGAGCGCAAGGCCGACTGGGGAGACGTGCGCCGCGGGGTGTACGAGGCCCTCATCCGCTGGGCGCTCGTGAAGCTCTCGCGCCGGCCCCTGAGCGCCCGCAACTGGAGGCCCCACATCCTGGTGTTCGTGGAGAGCGCCGAACGCCGCCTTGAGCTGATCCGGTTCGGCCATTGGTTCAGCCAGGACCGGGGGGTGGTGACCGTGTGCGAGCTCGTGGAGGGCGACCTGCTGGCCCTGGAGCAGGACCCCGTGGAGAGAAAGGACCAGATCGAGGCCTTGTTTCACCGGGAGGGAATCGCCGCCTTCGGCGAGGTGGACGTGGTGCCCAACGTGGAGCAGGGCATCGTGGGGGTGGCCCAGGCCAACGGCATGGCGGCCCTGGAGCCCAACACCGTCCTCCTGGGGTGGCCCGGGGACCCGGAGCGCCTGGCCGAGCTCCTGCGGGTGACCCGCCGCCTGGAGCGCCTCAAGAAGTCCCTGATCATCGGCCGGGTCGATTCCGAGGCCGCGCCTCGGGGGCACCGCCCCCGGAGCGTGCACGTGTGGTGGGGCGGACTGGAGCGCAACGGCGACCTCCTGCTGCTGCTCGCCTACCTCCTCACCCGCAACCGCCAGTGGCGGGGGGCCCGCATCCGGGTGCTCAGCGTCGCCTCGAATGTTCTCATGCGGGAGACGACCGAGCGCACCCTGCGGCGGCTGCTGCCCGAGCTGCGCATCGACGCCGAC
>JBFLZB010000326.1 GCA_040756475.1 Thermodesulfobacteriota bacterium | reverse complement strand
AACCGAGCGCGCGGCCCGAGAGGAAGAGCACAGGCGCCGGGCCCAGCGGGAAGAGGCCGAGCGAAGCGCTCGGGCGGTGGCGGACACCGCCTGGAACGCCGCGGACCGGACCGACACCCCCCAGGCCTATGTGGACTTCCGCGAGCGGTTCCCCGCGCACCCCCAGGCCGAGGAGGCGCGCCGACGGGCGGCCGCCCTCCTGGCGGCGGTGCCGGCTACTCCCGCCGAGGCCGCCCCTGCCGAGGTTGCCCCTGCCGAGGTTGCCCCTGCGGAGGTTGCAGCGCCCCGGTCCCTCCCCCCGCCGCCGCCGACCACCCTCGAAATCCTGTGGGCCCAGACCCAGGCGGCCGATTCCCCCGAGGCCTACGAGCGGTTCCTGGCCGCCCACCCCTCCGGCGACGAGGCCGAGGCAGCGCGCCGCCGGCTCGAAGAGCTCCAGTCCCCCTCCCCCGATGACCTGGGCAGCGTCCTTCCCCGGGAAAAGCGCCAGACCCTGGACCGGTATCGCCGGATGCTCCAGACGGAGTGAGGGCAGCCGGGGCGGTCCCTTTCGGAAGCTCTCAGGCGGCCCCGCTGCGGCCTTCCACGGCCATGAGCAGGTAGGCCTCGATGAACTCGTCCAGGTCCCCGTCGAGCACCCGCTGCACGTTGCCCTCTTCCAGGTCCGTGCGGTGGTCCTTGATCTTCTGGTAGGGCTGGAGGACGTAGGAGCGGATCTGGCTGCCCCAGGCGATGTCCTTCTTCTCCGCCTCCAGGGCGTCGCGCTTGCGTTCCCGCTCCTGGCGCTCCCGGTCGAGGAGCTTGGCCCGCAGGATGCGTAGCGCGTTGGCCCGGTTCTTGTGCTGGCTTCGCTCGCTCTGGCACGCCACCACGATGCCGGTGGGGAGGTGGGTGATGCGCACCGCCGACTCCGTCTTGTTCACGTGCTGGCCCCCCGCACCGCTCGCCCGGTAGACGTCGACCTTCAGGTCCTTGTCCTCCACCTCCACCTCGGCTTCGTCGCCCGCCTCCGGGTAGACGCTCACGCTGGCAAAGGAGGTATGGCGGCGGGCCTGGGCGTCGAAGGGGCTGATGCGCACGAGCCGATGGACGCCGGCTTCGGCCTTCAAGTAGCCGTAAGCATAGGGCCCGGCCACCGTGAAGGTGGCGTTCTTGATGCCTGCTTCGTCGCCGGGAAGCAGGTCCACCACCTCGGTTTCGTACCCCCGGGCCTCGGCCCAGCGCAGGTACATGCGCAGGATCATCTCGGCCCAGTCCTGGGCCTCGGTGCCCCCGGCCCCGGCGTTGACGGCGACGATGGCGTTACCCCCGTCGTCTTGTCCCGAGAGCATCTTGCGGAACTCGATGGCCCGAATCCCCGCCTCGGCTGCCTCGAGGCGCTGCTCGGTGTCGCGGCGCAGATCCGGGTCTTCCTCCTCCTCCAGGAGCAGGGCCGCGACGACGCAGTCTTCCACCTCGTGGTGCAGGCGCTTCCACTCATCCACCTCGGAGCGCACCCGGGGGCGCTCCCGGCTCACGGACGCGGCTTCCTCCGGGTCCTCCCAGAAGTCGGGTCGCGCCATCCGGTCGTCCAGTTCCTCGGCGCGCTTCTCCTTGGCCGCCAGGTCAAAGATGCCTCCACAGGTCGTCGAGGCGCCGGCGCAGGTCTTGGGTCTTCTCCTGGATGTCCATGGGTGCTCACCTCTGGGGCTCGATGCTCGCCTGGCGAAGGCCGGGAAAACGCAAGAGGCTAGCAGAAAGTCCCAGCAGAGCCAAGCAAAGGGACGCGGGCCACACCCAGGGCCGGACGCGGTGCTGGGGAGTCCGATGGGGCGGGGGGTAGGCGAGGGTGGCGGAGAGCGTCTCCCGAGCTTGGAGCTCCGTGGCCCCCAGGAGCCTCCCCCGGGCGTCGAAGGCCGCACTCACGCCGGTGTTGGCGGAGCGCAGCAGGGGCAGGCCGGTCTCGGCGGCCCGCCACGCGGAAAAGGCCAGGTGCTGGTGGGGTCCCGGGGTGCGGCCGAACCAGCCGTCGTTGGTGACCACCACCAGGACCTGGGCACCCCGATCCGCGAGCCGCGACGCCAGGTGGGGGAAGATCACCTCGAAGCACACGAGCGCTCCCAACCCCGGGAGCCCCGGCTGGGGGGGCAGGGGCACCGCCGCAGGTCCCGGCGTGAAGTCGCCCGCCCCGGCCACGAGCTTCTTCACGAAGGGGAGGTAGCGGCCCAGGGGCACGTACTCGCCGAAGGGCACGAGCTGCACCTTGTCGTAGCGCCCCGCAAGGCGGCCTTCGGGGTCCAGGAGGAAGACCCCGTTTCGATACTCCACCGCCTCGCCGCGCCGCTCGTAGGCGGGAGCCCCGAACACCAGATGGACCCCCAGCTCGCGGGACAGGGCCTCCAGCCCCCGGCGCTCGGGCCCCGGGTCCTGGGCATGGAGGGGCACCGCGGTCTCGGGCCAGAGCAGGAGATCCAGCGCTCCTCCGCGGCCTCCCGAAGCGGCTTCGGCCGCAGCCCGGGAAAGCGCCGCGTAGGTCTCGAGGGAGGCGCGCCGGTAGGCGGGGTCCCACTTCTGGGACTGATCGATGTTGCCCTGCACCGCCGCGGCCCGAAGCTCCCCCACGGGCGGCGGCAAGGGAGACGGGAGCGCCCAAAGGGCGGCAGCGGCGAGACAGGCGCCGGCAGCCAGCACCACGGACGCCGGCCC
>JBFLZB010000325.1 GCA_040756475.1 Thermodesulfobacteriota bacterium | reverse complement strand
GCGGCCCGACGGGCCGCCCGCTTTGCATCGCGTGTAACCGGTCGAGCGCGGATCCGGTCCGGTACCTCTGATAGGAGCCAGGAGCCAGCTCCTGCTGGCGATTTCGGCCGAAGGCCGACCCCGTCCCCCTGCCGCTGGCGCGGCAAGTCGCCTGCGGGAGCAGGCTCCTACACTCGCTTCTCGTTGCCCTTCGGATCGAGAACGGGCCGGCGCCGTGACCCGTCGCAGCGGCCTTGGCCGCGAACTCTTCCCCTCACCGCCCCAGAGACTGCAGGAAGCACCCCCCTCCCCCACCGCCACCGCCGCCGCCAAGGTCGCTCGACTCGGGCGCCGGGGGCGCGCTCGTGCCGACCCGCAGCGCCGGGCCTCCGGGGTCCACGATCACCCCGTTGACTGCCCCGTCCTCGTCGCCGGCGCCGCCATCGGTCAAGGTGAGAACGGCCGTACGGCCGGCGAAGAGCACTTGAGAGGTAAGGTCTTCCGGCACCCCCGAAGCCCCCACCTTGTACCAGCGGGCATCGGCTGGAAGGACATCGGGGAAGTGGAAGGTGACCGTCGTGGAAGCTCCCGGAGCCAGCCCGCCAATGCGGAAGCTGAAGAGCCCGTAGGGCAGCTCGTCCGCAGGGCGCTCGGCGGGTTCCAGTTCATCGGCCCGCCGGGCGGCCATGCGGTCCAGGCGCCCATGGGAGACCGCGACACCGACGAGGTTGCCGCCCTGGGGCTCACGGAAGACCGCAATGCCCTGCTGCGCATCGTCGATGCCGTCCCTGTTCACGTCCGTATAGCCCCGAACCTCCATGCGGTCGTCCACGCCGTTTCCGTCCGTGTCTCGCGGGTCGGCCCCGGGGGTTGCCCACGGGGTGGGCTCGGACCACCCCGACCAGGCCCCCCCGGCGAATCCGAGCCGCACGGTGGCGCGGTATGCCGTTGCCGGAAGCAGCACTCCCCAGGGGAGCTCCAGCTCCGAAGGCATGCCCTGGGTTGGGATCACGGCCCGCAGCACCTCGTTCTCCAGGGGGCCGTCCCATAGGGACCACTCCACGCGCTGGACGCTCGCCGGGTCCGCCCCTGCGGGCGGCGCCAGGTCCACCCCGAGGAGCGTGAGGGGCTTGGCCGGATCGGGCCGCAGACTCCGCAGCACGGGTACCGCCGGGTTCGGCTGGGCCTCCCCCCCTTCGTCCGGCGCGGAGACCACGGGCTCTTGGCCCGGTTCCTCCGGCTCGGGCTCCGGGGAGCCGGGCGGATCTTCCGGCGGCGCAGCGGCCGCGGTCACCGTCAAAGAAACCTGCTCGAGAGCGCTCAAAGACCCATCGCTCGCCGTGAACGAGACGGTGTAGCTGCCGGCGTCTCCGGGCCGGGTGGACCACAGGTACTCGGCCGAGCCCGGGGCGACCTCTGCGAGGACGGCCCCTGGAAGCGCGGGGGACACCAGCAGGGTCACGGGGTCGCCGTCGGGGTCGGAGGCGCTGAGAAGCAGGGAGACGGCCTCGCCTTCGACCACTTGTGTAATACCTGAAATCGTCAATATGGGCGAACGGTTGCAATCGAGAACTTGAACCGATACCTGAGCCGTGGCAGCCAGGCCGCCGTCGTCGGTGACCCGAAGCTCGAAGACCAGCAGGGCGCCCGCAGGACCGACGGCCGGGGCCAGGAACGTGGTGCGCGCGGCCGAGGGGGCGGAGAGGACGACCGGCAGCCCCGAGGTCTGGCGCCAGGCGTAGGCAGCCACCGAGCCGTCCGGGTCGCGGGAGGCCGAGCCGTCGAGGGTCACCGCGCTGTCCTCGTCCGCCGTGCGGTCCGCCCCGGCATCCGCAAGGGGAGGCTGGTTCACGTTGGATATGTTGACCACCACCCGATCGGTCGCCTGGAGCCCCCCGCTGTCTTCCACCGTGAGCTCGAACTCGAGGGACGCTCCGCCGGAATCCACCGTCGGTGCGAGAAAGCTCGGCTGTGGGGTATCGGCCCCCGTCAAGGCGACCGGGGCTCCGGACCGCTGCACCCAGGAATATCCAGCCAGGGCGCCGTCGGGATCCCAGGAACCGGTTCCGTCGAGCGTCACCGGCGACCCCTCCGGCACGGTTCGATCGGCTCCCGCGTTGGCCACCGGGGGCTGGTTCACGTGGGAGACGTTGACGATCACCGCGTCCGTGCCGGTCAGACCCGCCGGGTCGGTCACGGTGAGGAGAAACGCCAGAGAAAGCCCTTCCGGGCCCACAGGGGGCGCCGTGAAGGCGGCCTGCGCCGCAGAGGCGCCCGAAAGTGCGACGGCCGGCCCCGCCGTCTGGATCCAGGACCAGGCTAGGGCATCCCCGTCCGGGTCGGTGGAGTTCGCGCCGTCCAGGGTCACAGTGGTGCCCTGCTCCACCGTCTGGTCAGGTCCCGCCTGGGCCACAGGGGCCTGGTTTACGTTCCGGACCGCAATCGTGACCGTGTCGTTGGCCGTCGCTCCGAGGTTGTCCGTCACCGTGAGCCGAAAGGCCAGGCTCGCGCCGGAGGGGCCCGCCGGGGGGGCGGTGAAGCTCGCGGTGGCCATGGAAGCGCCGCTGAGCGCGACGGCGGCCCCGGCGGTCTGCACCCAGGCATAGGACGCGATGGTCCCGTCGGGATCGGTTCCCGAGCCGTTCAAGGTGACCCCCGCCCCTTCGTTCACACTCTGGTCGGGCCCGGCGTTGGCCACGGGGGGCTGGTTTACGTCCCCGACGGTGACGGTGACGGTGTCGGT
>JBFLZB010000324.1 GCA_040756475.1 Thermodesulfobacteriota bacterium | reverse complement strand
GCGTCCGCTCGTCCAGAAGTGACCACACCCCGGCCAGCTTCGCCCGAAGGTTGGAGGAAGGCTTCATGCTCCGCCATCTTAGAACCAGCAGCCAGGACCTGCAACCTTTATTTCTTTACGCCGCCTTGGTTGCGGCTCCGCCGCACGGCCCTTACTTGATTGCGGCTCCGCCGCACGGCCCTTACTTGATTGCGGCTCCGCCGCACGGGGGCCCGCGGTACGATTCGCCAGCGCCCGTATCGGCCGGCTGCAGAGCCGTCCCGGCGCGCCCCTCGCCTACAGCCCCTTCTTTGCCTCCTTCAGGAAGTCATTGTGCATCTTGTCGAGATCGATGCCTTCGAAGGCCGTGTTGAGTGCCCTCTCGGTGATCTTGTTCTGTTCCCCCAGCATGGCGGCCTTGGCCGGGTCGCCGGCCGGGCCCAGGTCGAGGTAGCCTTTCTGCAGCTCGCGGAAGTAGACCTTCGGGATCTCCTTGTAACGCTGGTTGCGGGTGACGTTGGTGAGCCAGGTGGCGACAGCCCAGCCCTGGGCGTAGCAGAGGCTCGCCTTCTGCATGTACTGGGCGTGGCTCAGATTGATGAACTCCTTGAGCGGAATGAGGGAGCCCGTCCCGAGCGCGTTCTTGACTACCGAGTAGCGCTCCGGGTGGTGGTCCATGAAGCCCATGCGCTTCCCCTTCGGCTCCACGGTGAAGAAGTACTCGGCAAAGCCCTCGTTGAACCACACCGGCGGGTCGTGCTTGAGGAGTGCGTAGTTGATGTACTGGTGAAACCCCTCGTGCTGGAGCACGCCCACTGTCGTCTCGTCGGGCTTCTTGCTCGCGGAGAGGTCCGGAAAGACGAGCTCGTCCTTCGCGCTCGCCCAGTAACCGGCCGAACCCTGCGGTCCGCCGTAGTGGTGGTACTCGTCCATCTCCTTGCACACTCGCGCGACCATGCATTCCTTGATCGGCTCGACCGGCGGGAACACGACCTCGTAGGCATTCACCCGCATCCACTCGATCCGCTCGGCGATGAACTTGGCCAGCGAGATGTCACAGTTGTAGACGACGATGTAGTGGGGGGTGTCGATGAACCTCCAGTTCGCGACCAGCGCCTTCTTGATGCGTTCCCGTTTCTCGGGATCGAGCAGGTCCTCCTCGTCGGCGAGGGCCCGCCCGCGCCGCTCGAAGTCTTCTTCTTCCTCGACCTCCGCGTCGTCTCCAGGGAAGCGGAAACTCTTGATCGAGCTCACGAATGAGGTGACCAGCTTGCGCTGCGGGTAGGGGCAAGTATAAAGGATCAGGTACTCTTCGGTGCCCTGAGCAACCACGCCGGCGGTGATGCAGTCTCCGCTGTAGTTGATCCGCGGCACCGGCTCGAAGGTGTACGAGTAGATGCGGCCGTCCAGTTTGCCGAACTTGGCTTCCTTGGGCTTGGGCAGGGTCACCTCCTCCAACTTGACGTCGCCCGCCACACCCCGCCCCTCGACGTACCTCTTCAAGTTCGCCGCCATCCCCTGAAGGGTCGCCGCGAGGCGCTCTTCAGCATTCTGCGGAGGTCGGTGCAGGGGCGAGGCCGGTCCTTGGGCCGCCTTGCTCTCGTCCTTCTTCCCGTCCTTCTCCTCGGTCTTCCCCGTCACGGCCCCCTCCGCCCTCTCGTAGCGGCAGATCGTGAGCTCGGCGAAGTCGCCCGGCCGGTCGTCCTTGAACTTCGCCACCTCGATCTTCTCCCCGGGCTGGGTGGGCGTCTGCGTCCAGTCGGGTAGGATTCTGAGCGAGAAGCCGTGGTTCTTGTCCTTGTAGGTTCCTGCCTCTGCACGCGGGCTCCACAAGGCAGCCGCGAGCAGGGCGCCATACAGCAGGGGATGAGGGATTCGTGTCATGACTCCTCCAGATCGGCAGGTGGGGACCCTAGGGTGAGGGCGGCTGAAGGGGAACCCTGACGCTCCCGGAGCGGGACCACTCCTCCCACCACCCGGCTAGCTGCTCGGCGCCGCCTCGTCGCAGCCCCCCCAAGAAAAGGTCCCGAAGCACCTAGGCCACGCGGCCAAGCCCTCCGGACCGGCGCCCACGCCTCGCCCGGACGCAACCTTACCGTCGAGGACGGGACATTCAAAGGCCTCTCTGTCAGGCCTGGCTCCGCCGGTGGGAAACGGCCATGCGGAGGCCCGGGCCGACGAGGATGGGTCAACCCGGAGCGTGCCGGCTTGCCGCCTGAATCCCGGCAGACCGCCCACTCCCGCCACGCCCACGGGAGCTCCGGGAGCGTCGATTCCTCCGGGGGATGGCGTCGGTGGCATCCGGGCGGCTCTCGGTAGAGAGGGTGGCCTGCAGCCCCACGGCGTGGCAAGGAGCGTTACACGCACGCGCCAGGGGTCCTCGCCGCGCGGGGTCTGGCGGGGGCCATCGGGGAGTTGCCTACACGCAGCTCCAGGAGCACATGGGGCGGCGAGCTGTATCCGCAGGATGCCGAGAAGCCCCGAAGGGTGCTTCCCAGCCCCTCTGTCATTGGCGCCGCCGATCTGATCCCTTAGTTGCCGCGTCCGGCAATTCGCGATGGTTAGGGCCTGTTAAGAAATAACATGGACAACTATGGGAGCGCCGTGGCGGGTAAACGCGGGCGGATTGTGTAGTTCCAGTCTCCGTGGAAGGCGTGGCGAATCAGGTATAGGGCCGCCAGCTCTTCGTCGGTGACCACGATCTTCGTCGGGTACTTCTCCCGGTCCAGTTCCGCCCGTACCCGCAGTCCCGTCCGCGTCGTTACGGCAC
>JBFLZB010000323.1 GCA_040756475.1 Thermodesulfobacteriota bacterium | reverse complement strand
CCGGGGACGCCGACACCGCCGGGAAGGAGGCACGGATGCAGGATACCACGAAGCTGCTCACGCCCGAGGAGTTTGCCCAGCACACCAAGATCAGTCGGGCCCTGGTGTACGAGTTGATGAAGGACCAGACGCTGCGCCCGGGGGTCCACTACCTGCTTTTGGGTCCCCGCACGCGGCGGTTCCCTTGGGGGCCGGAGCTCGTCAAGCGGCTCCTCTTGGATTCCCTGGGCAGCGGCACCCCTCCGGCAGAGACCCCCCGGGCACCGGGTGCCCCACCACCTCCCCCGGTTGGAACGGGTGGAGACCGCTTCAACTGGGGGCTGTGATGAGGTCTCCGGGTTGCGCTAAGATTCCTCCTCGGACGGCAGCGAGCCGGACCGAGAGGACGTACGGCCCGAGGAAGGACGAACCCATGGGCGACGTCATCTCACTACGCCAGTTCTTTGACAATACGGACGAGCAAGAACACACGGGACGCGGCAGGGTCTGCACCCGACGCGGCAGCCCCTACCTCTATGTGGACTTCCACCACGCCGGCCACCGGGTCTGTTTGTCCACCGGCCGCCCCGATACCCCCGAGAACGAACGAGAGGTCCGAGCCTGGCTCGACCGAGTCCTTCTGGGACTGGAGGCCGGAGCCATCTCCTTCGAGGACGCCATCCCGGGAGCTCCCCAGGCGCTCAAGGAGGCCATTGCCCGCAGCGAGGGCCGGCAGATGCCTCCGGCCGATCCCTCCCAGGTGACCCTTGGCGCCTACACGGAGAAGTGGCGCAGGCAGATCCTCGCGCGCGACCCTTCTTTGAGCAAGCAGCGGGACTACGAGAGGATCCTCGAGGACCGGGTGCTTCCGTACTGGAAAGACAGGGTCTTCCGGGAGATCAACGGAGTGGAGGTCAAGAAGTTCGTCCTCCAGATGGTCCACGAGAGGGGGCCCAAGAAGGGCGAGCTCCTCTCGGGGTCCCGCATCCGAAACGTTCTCACGGTGCTGCGCCACGTCTGGACCGACGCGTGCGAGGAGAACGGCTGGGACCTGCGCGACCCCTTCGAGTATCTGCGCCGCCAGCGGCACACCCGCCTGATCCCGAAGAAGGCGCAGTCCAGCCCCCAGGTGTTTCGCTTCGAGGAATGGCAGCGGCTCCTGGCGTCGATGGATCGATGGTACCGCCCCATCGCCGAGTTCATGATGCTGACGGGTTGCATCGCCTCGGAGGTGGCGGGGCTTCGGTGGAGCGACATCGAACAGGACAAGATCCTCGTGCAAAACTCCATCGTCGGGGACCTGGAGAAGGGGTCGCTCAAGACGGCCTATCGGGCGCGCGCGATCCCGCTCACCGCGGCCATCCGCCGCCAGCTCGACCTCGTGCGGGGCCGCTCCCGGGGCAAGTACCCGTTTCGCATGCGCAGCGGCCGCGCCTTCGAGAGCGACAACTTCCGCAAGAACGCTTGGGCCCGGGCCATTCGCCGGGCGGGCCTGCCAGCCCGCGTCCCCTACGCCGTGCGGCACACCTTCGCGGCGTGGTCCCTGACCGCGGGGATGCACCCCGAGCGGCTGGTACGCCTCATGGGGCACGGCTCCAAGAAGATGATCTACGAGGTGTACGGACGCTACGTCGAGGGGCTGGAATCGGACGCGGGAATGATCCGAGACTACTTCGGCAAGGATTTCCTGGGCTTGGAGAAACGCCACACCCCCGACTGTCTCATTCCCCCCGCCGCCCCGCGGGCATGCGACAGTGGGTGCGACAGAGGGGGGTACCGAAAATCCAAGTAGTTGAAATGAAAGGAGAAAAGATGGTGGGGCGGGGGGAATCGAACAAGGCCGCGAAGGCCAGGAATGAAGGGAAGCTCTGCTCTGCACCTGCCAAAGATGCCCCCAAAGATGCCCCCAGCACGCCCCCGGTAGGGAGTTCCCTCAACCGCTACGGTGCCACGTCTTCACTTTCGGGCGCGTTGCGGCCGGGTCTCCCGCAGGGCTCGCCACACACTCCTGGGGCTCACCCCGTGCCGCGCTGCGGTCGCGTCAACCGCCCAGGTCGCTCCCGCTTCCGCCTGCAAGTCCTCCCAGGTCCGGCGCACCTTCAAGGCGAGAAGTCGCCGATCCAAGGCGCGGGCCAGCCGTCGGGCCAGCGGGTCGGTGTTGAGGGCCTGCCGGTCGCGTACGTCCACGAGCCGCTCCTGGGGAAGAGGGGGCGGGGGCAGCCTCGGTGTACCGGAGGGGGGCCGGGGTCGTCAATCCCTCGCCAGACGCCCCAGGAGCCCCAAGACGGGGTTTTCCGGGTCGCCCCCGGCTCCCAGGACCCCGGACAAGAAAGAGCCCCGAGGATCGCTCCCCGGGGCCCGCCCTCCGGGGGCGTGACGGTTCAGGTGGTGCGGGGTTGGGACCCCATGCGGGTCAGCAAAACGCGAATACCCGATGCGAGGGCGCGCATCATGTCAGTCGTCTTCCAGGAGCGCGCCGAGGTAGGGCGATTCCAACCGCTCGCCCGTCTCGCCGTCGATCCCGCAGTTGTCCAGGTGCTCGCGCAGTCCCTTCAACGCGGCCGCTGCCTCGGTCCCGGGCCGGAACCCGGGGGGCAGGCTCCGGGTCACGTTGGCGCCGGTCTTGGGCGTGTCGCCGTAGAAGAGTTCCTCGGTGGACTTGCTCACGTTGCTGCCTCCTGCCGCGCTCGGGCGGCGTCGTAGAGCTCCCGGAGCCTGGCGATCCGGGGGTTGTCGTCGGTGCCGCGGTGCGCGGCGAGAGCCAGGAGCCCCGCCCAGCGGGCGGCCCGCTCCGTGCG
>JBFLZB010000322.1 GCA_040756475.1 Thermodesulfobacteriota bacterium | reverse complement strand
GAAGGCGCAGGAAAAGGCATGGGTGGGCCCGCGCCGGCTGGCCACGACCGTGGCGAATTTGAAACGTGAGTCGATCTCGAAGAGCTTCCGCCGATTCTCGAAGCAGTAGCAAGCCCGGAGATCCATCTTGTTCAGGTAGAGCCGCCTCAGGCCCGTCGCCCCTTCGTTCGCATGGAACGCGGACGGGAGCACGAACCCGACCACCCCGTTCGGCGCCAGGAGGGTTGCAGCGCGCTCGGCGAAGAGCATGTAGTCGTCGTAAGTGCCCCGGCCCGCCAGTTGGCCGTGCACGCGGGCCTTGTGGGTCTCGAAGATGCGGTCGTTGATTCGGTCGCGCTCCTGCAAACCGCCAACGAGGCTCTCGTAGTCGGCCGCCACCCGAGGGTCGCCAAGGAGTCGTTCGCGAGTGGCCGCCTTCTCCCGCTTCGTGGGGGGCATCAGGAATGCGAAGTCCCGCGCGCCAAAGAACTGGTCCTCGTTCTTGCGGACCGTGTCCCATGGAGGGTTCCCGAGGACCGCATGGAACCCTACTTGGTCATTCGCGCTACCCGTCGGATGAAAGACCTCGGGGAAGGCCAGTTCGTAGGCGAGCGCCGGGTGCCCCACTCCGGACGTGACGGCGTCTAGGAGTCCACTCCTCGATGACGGCACTTCTGCCAGCCCAAGCCCCAGGGCAATCATGCGGAGGAGGTGGGGCTCGGCCGAGAGATCCTCGGGCACGTCACCTGTGTGCGCGTTCCGGTGAAAGTGAACAACGATTCCGGGCATGGTGAACACGTAGCGGCGCGGAGCGACGCTGGGGTAGAAATCATAGACTCACGTGTTCACCATGGGCAACGGTGGATGCAGGGTCACGGGTCACCTCCTTTGGGTTTCGGGTTGGGTTGAAGAAATTGGTTTTGGCGGGGAGACGCAGTCTCCCCGCCCCCTCCCAGAAGGGCGCAGCTGCTGGCGGTCATGGAGCGGGCTCCCTCAGAGTGGTCTCCCTCAGAGGGGAACGCAGCTTACGCTGGGACTCGGCGCCGGGGGCGAACTCGAGCCGGTGGGCGTTGTGGACGAGCCGGTCGAGCAGGGCGTCGGCGATCGTCGGGTCTGGGATGCGCTCGTGCCACTGGGGCACGGGGACCTGGGAGACGACCAGCAGCGAGTGGCGGCCGTAGCGGTCGTCGAGGACCTCGAGGAGGTCGCGGGCCTGGGCGGGGGTAATGGGGTCGCGGAGCCAGTCGTCGATGACCAGGAGGCTGGTGCGCCCCAGGGTGTCGAGGAGCTTGGGGTAGGAGCCGTCGGCGTGGGCGTGGGCGAAGTCCTGGAGGAGGCGTGAGGCGCGCAGGTAGCGCACGCTCATGCCGAAGCGGCAGGCGGCTTGGCCCAGGGCGCAGGCAAGGTAGGTCTTGCCGGCGCCGGTGGGTCCGAGGACGAGGACATTCAAGTGGTGGCGGACCCAGTCGGCTTGGGCGAGCTCGAGGACGAGGCGGCGGTCGATGCCCCGGGAGGGGGAGAGGTCGAGGTCCTCGACGCAGGCGGCGGTGTGGAAGCGAGCCAGGCGTAGGCCCCGGGAGAGGCGGGCGTTTTCGCGGCGGATCCACTCGCGGTCGATCAGGAGGCCGAGGCGGTCCTCGAAGGGGAGGTCGGCGAAATGCGGGGACTGGGCCTGCTCCTCGAGGCCCTGGCGAAGGCCGGAGAGGCGAAGCAGGGAGAGCTTGTCCAAGAGGGGTTGGGTGAGCATAGGGTCGTCCTCCGTCAGCTGTAGTAGGTGGTGCCGCGCACGTTTTGGTGGGCGGGGGTGGGAGAAGGCGAAGGGGGCGCAAGATCGAGTTCGAGTTGATCGAAGTGGTGATCGAGGATGTTCTTGATGTGGCGCCGGGAACCGAGGCCGGAACGCAAGGCCCGGGCGCAGGCGGCTTCCAGGCGCGGATCGCCGACGCGCTTGGTCAGGCCGAGGATGCCCAGGCAGGAGCGGAAGCTCTGCTCGGGGTGCTTGCGGGAGGCCAGGCAGTTCTGAATGATCTGGACCGTGGCGGGTCCGATCTTCTGAGCCCAGCGCAGGAAGCGCTCGGGGGACCAGCCGACGTAGGCCTTGTGGTTGGGGGGCCGGTGTTCGTCGAGGGTGACGAGGTGGCGGGAGCCCAGGCAGCGGCGGTGGGAGGCGACGCGGGTGCCCTTGTGGAGGATCTCCACGGTAAACTCGGTGGCGCGCACGAGGGCGGGCTGGCCGACGAGGGGGAAGGGCACGCTGTAGAAGTTGTCGTCGAACTCCACGTGGTAGTCGATGCCGACCTTGGCGTGGCGAAGGAGAGCGAACTCGTAGGCGCGCTCGGGCAGGGGGCGCAGCGCCGGGCGGTCGAGGGACTCGAAGAGTTCCCTGCGGCTTCGATTCCACCCGCGCATGGGGCGCGCGTTGACGTCGTCGAGGAGTTCCCGGATCGTCTCGTTGAGCTCGGCTAGGGAGAAGAAGGTGCGGTGGCGAAGGCGCGCCAGGATCCAGCGCTCGACCACCTGGACGCCGACCTCGGCCTTGGCCTTGTCGCGGGGCCTTCGCACGCGGGCCGGGACCACGGCGACGCCATGGTAGGCGGCGAAGTCCTGGTAGGTGGGGTTGAGGTCGGGCTCGTAGCGGCAGGGGTGCTTGACGCCGGCCTTGAGGTTGTCGGGAACGAGCACCTCGGGCAAGCCCCCGAAGAAGGTGAGCATGCGGCCGTGGGCGCCGATCCAGTGGGGCAGCGTCTGGCCGAAGTGGGCCTCGGCGTAGGTGTAGGAGCTGGCACCGAGCACGCCCACGAAGACCGCGGCGTGGCGCACCTCTCCCGTCTCGGGATCGACCACGGGCACGGTCGGCCCGGCGTAGTCGACGAAGCACTTCTCGCCGGCCTTGTGCACCATCCGAAGGCTGGGTTTGAGATGGCCCTCCCAGGAGGCGTAGTGCTCACAGAACTGGCTGTAGCCGAGC
>JBFLZB010000321.1 GCA_040756475.1 Thermodesulfobacteriota bacterium | reverse complement strand
CACGCCTCGATCGAGGAGCACGTGGTGGGCGAGGCCGACGCCGAGCACTACTGCCGCTACCTGGCCAAGGCCGGGTACCTGGCCCGGGTGGGCCATCGGCGCTACCGGCACCTGCCCCGCCGGCGCACGGGGCCCCTGCCGCCCCAGATCCAGCGGGTGCGCCAGGTCTTCGACCCCAACACCGGCGAGGTGGTGTGGAAGGGGGGTGCCGAGTGACCGCCGAAGACCGCTGGACGCTGTTTCGAACGGCCGTCGAACGCGACGGCCAGGGGGCGGTGGCCGAGGCCCTGGGCTACAGCCGCAGCACCATCAGCGAGTGCTACGGGGGCACCTACAAGGGAGACCCGGGGAGGGTGCTGCGCCGGGCCGAGGAGGTGTACAGCGCGGCCACGGTGGCGTGCCCCGTGCTGGGCGAGGTGCGGGTGGGCGAGTGCGCCGAGCACCGGCGCCGGCCGTTCGCGGCCACCAACCCGATGCGGGTAGCGCTGTACCGGGCGTGCCGGGAGTGCCCGAGGGGCGAGAGAGGAGGTGACCCGTGAAGCTCGACGACCTGTATCGCTACTGCGCGCCGGTGTCCCACGGGAGAGACTCCGTCGCGCGTCCGTGGACCCACACCTTGCCGTCCGGCCTCCCCATCACGGTGGCCACCAACGGCCACGCCGCCCTGGTGCTGGCCGGGCGGGTGGCCGGAGCAGAGGCAGCCTCCCCGGACGTCACGGCTGACGGTTGGGTCGACAAGCTCTTCGCCCCGCGCACCACCTACGACCGGCACGCGAGCATGGGGCTGCTGCGCCAGTGGGCGGGTTCTCCCCGGTGGCCCGAAGAGCCGCCCCAACTGTGCCGGGCCTGCGGGGGCAAGGGAGAGATCGGCTGCGATCTGTGGGACGCACAGAAGGAGCAGTGCTCCATCCGCGTGGGCGCGAGGAACGCCAAGTGCGAGCACATCGACGACTGGCGCGCCGCCTGCGACGGCTCGATCCCGTGCCAAAGCTGCGCGGGCCCCGACTCGTTCGATTGCCACAATGAAGGCTGGCTCGGCGCGCGCCTGGTCAATCGCTGGCTCCTGGCGCGGCTGTTGGAGGGTCTCGGTGGCCCGGTGGTGAGGGTGCTCTACGGGGAGGCAGACGAGCAGCACCAGATCGGCCCCATTTTTCTCTCCGGAACGCCGGCGCAGCGCCGCTGGGCGGTGTTGATGCCCATGCGCGACGGCCCCGGAGACCGCCGCCGTCCCCGCTTTTCTCTCTTGCCGCGGAGGTGACCCATGAAGACAGCGATCCTGGCCTCTCGTCCCGGGTGGCTCTACCAACTCCGGCTCCTCAATGTGCCTCCCGCCGCGCCCAGGCCCCTCAGCCCGCCCGAGGCCTGCCATGGCGACCGCTGGGGCATCGTGGCCGCGGCTCTGGTGCTGGGGCTCACGGTCGGCATCGTGGGGGCGACGCTCGTGTGGTCGGCCACGGTGGACAAGATCGTGGCGCATGAGGTGGCGCGGGCGCAGGCGCGCCGGTGAGTACCCGCATCGACCCCGGCGCCCGCGTGGAGTGCCCCGAATACGGCGAAATCGGTCAACTGAGCTGCGTCGCCCGCCAGCGGGTGAGCGGCTGCCACTGCGAGGAGGCGCGAGATGATGATCACGTGCGGCAAGTGCAAGGCGAAGGACGTGCCCAACAAGGGGCGGGGGCTGTGCAAGAAGTGTTACCTCGAAGAGTACACCTCGAACCGGCGCGAGGGGCGGTGGAGGCTCGACAAGAGGGCGCGCACGGGGCGGTTCAGCCCGCCGGCCCTGCCGCTGGGGCCCACGCCCGCGGGGCTGCCCGGGGCCGGGGAGATGCCGGCGGGCCACGGCAAAGAAGTGGCGGTGACCGTGGCGTTTTGCGCAGAGGATCTCGGGCTCTACGAGCGCCTGGTGAAGGAGGCGCGGTTCAACCGCCGGAGCCTGGCGGGGCAGCTCCTCTACTCGCTGGAGCTCGACCTGGGGGCAAACAGGGCGGCGCGCGCCTTCGACCGCGCCGCCGCGCGGCCCGAGCGGCTGCAAGACAGCGGGCACGACGCGCCCGCTGCCGCCACCGGCGCCTAGGGAGGACGAAAACATGGCGAAGACAACGCGGGTGAAGCCGGCGGGCCTGGTGCCCATTGCAGACCTGGGCGCGGCCGACGCGGCGCTGCGAGAGCTTGCCTAGCTCAAGCGCAAGCTCGGGGGCATCGAAGCCGAGATGAACGGCCAGATCGACCACCTCAAGGCCCATGCCGCCGCGGCGGCCGAGCCGTTTCAGGTGCGGGTGAAGGCGCTCGAAGCTGGACTCCAGGCCTTCAGCGAGTACAACCGCGACACCCTGTTCCCAGACAAGAAGAGCGTGGAGCTCAACCACGGCCTGCTCGGCTACAGGAAGACCACGGCGCTGAAGACCCTGGGCAAGACCACCTGGGCCATGGTGCTGGCGCGGCTCAAAGAGCTCGAGTTCTTCGCCGGGGTGCGGGTGAAGGAAGAGGTGAACAAGGAAGAGCTTCTCACCTGGCCCGCCGAGCGGCTCGAGCTGGTGGGCGCCCGGCGCGAGAGCCAGGACGTGTTCTGGTACGAGGTGAAGGAAGAGGAGATCGCGGCGGCCTGACCGGTCCCTCCCTCGGCCGGGGGGGGCTCCTCCTCCCTCCCGGCCCTTTTTCGAGCCCCCGAGGCGGTCTCGGGGGTTGGGGAAAGGCAAGAGCGGTGTCACGCAACGGCGCAACGACGCAACGGAGGCCGCGATGGAGCGAGAACACCTGGTGACGTGCAGCGTGTGCCTGGGCAAGGGGTGGCGTCGGGGGCTCCTGTGTACGGTCTGCGGCGGCACGGGCCGGCTCGACCGCCGGGGGCGGCCCGCCGGCGCGCCCAAGGAGCGGCCCCAATGACCGCCGAGCTGTGGCGCTTCCTCGGCATGGCGTGTGTGCTGGCACTGGCGGGCGTGTGGCCGCGGAGGGGA
>JBFLZB010000320.1 GCA_040756475.1 Thermodesulfobacteriota bacterium | reverse complement strand
GTTCCCGGTTCCCGGTTCCCGGTTCCCGGTTGGGAGGGGCGCGTTCCCGGTTCCCGGTTCCCGGTTCCGGGTTGGGAGGGGGTGGAGGGTCGGGGCGTTGGCTTTGACGGCGCGGATGGCCTTGTCCAACTGCTTGGGATCGATGTTGTAGGTGAGGGGGTCGATGTCGACGAAGACCGGGGTGGCGCCCAGGAGCGAGATCACCTCGGCAGTGGCGATGAAGGTGAAGGGCGTGGTGAAGACCGCGTCGCCGGGGCCGATGCCCCGCGCGAGCAGGGGCAGGAGCAGGGCGTCGGTGCCCGAGCTGCACCCGATGGCGTGCTTGACGCCGACGTACGCGGCCAGCTTCTGCTCCAGCTCGCGCACCTCGGGGCCCATGATGTACTGGCCGTGGTGGAGAACCCGGTGGACTCGCTGCTCCAGGTGGGGGCGCGTCGCGTCTTGTTGGGTCTTGAGGTCGACAAACTCTATGCCCTTGGGACGAAACTGGGTTTGCAGGTACTGGTGCGGCGTAATGGTCAACTCTGGATACCGTTCGCAGAGCTGTCGATCGCGGGTCAGCAGCTTGACGGCACCAGGCGCGAAACGCCCCAGTGCGCGGACCAGTTGCTCGTCTTCGGGGTCGGGGCTTTCGAAAACCGGGCACTCGCCAGCCAACGCGGCCAACCAGTGCTTGCCCCGACAGAAACGCTGCAAGAGCCTTCGGGCCAGATAGAGGGACTGACTGCTGCTGAGGGGCTTGCCGCGACTGAGGTGCTGATCCACCAACTGCGCGCGGACGACGTATTCGAGGGTTTGCACGCTGCCTGCGTACAACCAGATCTTGCCCCCATTCGCACGGCAGACTGCAACCGAATCCCGGGACAAGGTGAAGAATGGCTCCCGCTTGGTGCAGATATCGACTGCCACGTTGACGTCGAGCAGCAGGTCCATCTCTAACGATCCTCGCGAAGAGCGAAGGCAGCCATCCGCTCGAGTTGTTTTGGGCTTAGGGGCGGGAACTCCTCATCCGGTGGTATTGGCGCTCGACGGATCTCGTCCAGTTCCGCCGTCATCGCCTCGGCAAGAGCCCGCGCCTCGGGCGAAAGCTCGTACGCAGGTTTCGGAGCCCCCGCGCCCTCGCCTGCCAGCGCCGCCTCGTGCGGCCCCTTCCCCGGGGCGAGAGCGTCCTCCGGCACCTCCACCCGGACCGGGAACTGCTCTCGCACGAACCGCACGGGAGACACGAACTCCAATCGGCCCTTCTTGTACATGGCTTCGAGCTGCATGGTCGTCTCTCTCCTCACGCTTGGTCGCCCACGAGCTTTTCCCCCTCCAGGCGGTACCGCGCGCCGCAGGCGCTGCAGGAGAGCCCTTCGGGGAGGCGCTCGCCGCACTGGCACATCCAGCCGAGCTGGCGGGCGGGGTTTCCCACCATGAGGGCGTAGGCGGGCACATCTTTCGTCACCACGGCGCCCGCGCCGATGAAGGCGTACTCGCCCACGTCGTGCCCGCACACCACGGTGCAGTTGGCGCCGAAGGTGGCGCCCCGGCCCACCCGGGTCGGGCGGTACTCGTTCTTGCGGGAGACGTGGCTTCGGGGGTTGAGCACGTTGGTGAAGACCATGGACGGCCCGCAGAAGACGTCGTCGCCGAGCTCGACCCCCTCGTAGATGCTCACGTTGTTCTGGATCTTGGCGTTCTTGCCGATGCGCACCTTGGGGGCCACGAACACGTTCTGGCCCAGGTTGCACCCCTCGCCCAGGATACACCCAGCGGACACGTGGACAAAGTGCCAGATCCGGGTTCCTTCGCCGATCTCGGAGGGCTCGTCGACCACCGCAGTGGGGTGGACGAAGTAGTTTCGCGCCGCGGGCGGGCGCAGGGTGACGGTGGCGCCGCCCCGGTCGAGGCTCGTCTGCAGGGACTGGAGCACCCTGAGAACCCGCAGCCCCTCTTCGCCGTCGGTGCGCGGCACGGCGCGGGTCTCCACGCACTCGAGGAAGTGGCGGCACTCCTCCCGCAGGGGCTCGGCGCGGTCGAAGTCCACCGCCTCGGCCGCGGCCTTGACCGGCACGGGGAGCCCCTCCTTCCACTCGATGGCGTGGGGGTAGAGCCGGAGCTTCTCGACGGGCTCCATGTCGTCGAAGACCGCCATCTTCTGGTCGCCCACCACGATGAGCTTCTGCTCCTTGTAGGGGTGGAGCCAGGAGACGAAGATGTGCGCCCGCAGCCCCGAGGCAAAGGAGAGGGACGAGACGGTGACGTCGGCGATCTTGGCGTGGAGGTAGGCGCCCCCCTGGCAGGCCAGGCTCTCGGGGGCCTCCTGGGCCAGGGCCAGGATGACGCTCACGTCGTGGGGCGCAAACGACCACAGGATGTTCTCTTCGCGCCGGATCTTCCCCAGGTTCAGGCGGTTCGAGTAGATGTAGCGCACCCGCCCGAGGTCGCCGGCGCGCACGAGCTCCTGGAGCCGCCGCACGGCGCCGTGGTAGTGGAGCAGGTGCCCCACCATGAGGATGCGCCCTCGGCGGGCGGCCAGGTCCACGAGCTCGCGCCCGGCCTCGTGGGTGAGGGCGAGCGGCTTCTCGACGAACACGTCCTTGCCCGCGAGCAGCGCCTCCCGCACCATGGCGGCGTGGGCCTCGGCGGGGGTGGCCACGGCAACGGCCCGCACGTCGGGGTGGGACAGGACGTCGGCGAAGCTCAGGCAGGTCTCCACGCCGGTGTCGCGGCGAAAGCCCTCGAGCCGCGCCGGGTCGGCGTCGCACACCAGGCGAAGCGCCCCCAGGGCGTGGAAGTTGCGGACGAGGTTCTTGCCCCAGTAGCCGCCGCCCACGACGGCCAGATGCGGTGCGCTCACGGGATTCCTTTCGTTGGGGGGTTTGGGCACTCTTCCGGATCGTGTGGGTCGACCTGCGGGGGACTGAACCCCGGGGTCTGGGCGCGTAGGGGCGCACGGCGTGCGCCCGCGAGGGGGTCGCGGTGGTCCCC
>JBFLZB010000319.1 GCA_040756475.1 Thermodesulfobacteriota bacterium | reverse complement strand
TCGGGGCTGCGGTGGAGGATGTCGGCGAACTCGGGCGCTTCTGGCGGGAGGCCCTGGCTCAGGCGCTCGAGCTCCCGGTCGGGCCGGCGCAGGAGGTCGGGGAGGAAGTCGGCGGAGAGGTCGAAGGGCACCGAGGCGGTGACGACTCCCTCCTGGGGCGAGGACTCGATGAGCTCGGCGGGGAAGCGGGTCTTGGCGAGGAGGATCCACACCGCGGCCATGGCGGGGGTGCCGGGGCTCAGGTGGAAGGCGAGGCGGGCGCCGGGGCCGGCGGCTTCCAGGGCCTCCGTCACGCCCCGGACCGCGGCCTCGTAGATCTCGCCGAAGCGGGTCGGGCCCGAGAGGGGTTCGGCGCGTACCCGCACCGGGGCCGAGGTCTGGGTTCGGAGCCAGACGGCGTAGGGGGCGGAGCGGGAGTCGGGGTAGTCGCTCAGGAGGTGGACGGCGTCGAAGGGCCGGGCAGCCACGGCGCGCCCGATGGGGCCGAGGCCCGCGGCGGGGTCACCCACGGCGGCCTTGAGGTCGGTGTTTCCGATCCAGCACACCAGCACGTCGGCCATGGTCCCTCCCGCGGCGGCGAGGATACAACAGGGCTTGCGGGAGGAGAAGAAGGGTTGTGTCCGCGAGGCGAGGGGCGACCGGCAGGGACCAAGGCCCCGATTACCGGGGGACCGGACAGATCAGCAACCCCTTGAGGAGATCAGAAGAACACGGACGGCGACACGCCAAAGCGCTGGGCCAAGACCCGGAGCTGCCGCACATTCAGCTCGCGCTTGCCCGCCAGGAGCTCGGAGACCACGCCCTGGCTGCCCACCTCGGGGAGGTCGGACTGGGTGAGGCCGTGCTCTGCCATGAGGTAGCGCAGGACTTCGGGGCCCGAAGTGTCGGGGATGGGCAGGTGCTCCTCTTCGTAGGCGTGGACCAGGGTGCCCAGCACGTCCACGAGCTCGTAGAGGGGGTGCGCCTCGTCGGCGCCCACGTCGACGAGGAGCCGGTCCAGGGCCGAGAGCGCTTCCTCATATTCGGACTCGGAGCGGATGGCGCGCACGGGCGCCAGCTGCAGTACCTCCTGCCAGGCTTCGGTCAAGTGGCGCAGAGCGTGACTCACGGTTTCCACCTCCCCCGGTCGTACTCCGCGTGGGTAAGCACGTGCCGGATGTAGACCTTCTGCCGGTTGAAGTGCAGCGATGCAATCAGTATCAGCCTGTACTTGTTCCCTCCGACGTTGAATACCACGAGCCCTCCCACCAGGTCTGCACTCGGAAACGTGCGGCGCAGCTCGTCAAGAGTCTGGAACGACGTGCGGGCCATCAGCCGGTACCAGGTCCGAAGGGGCGCGGCGGCATCCGGATGCTTCCGAGCAAACTCCAGCAGTGCCCTTCGTGAGATGACGTGCATTGCTTCTATATCTCAAAATGAGATTCGACGCAAGCGCTGCCGCCCCGCCGGGTGCCGGTAGGTGTGGCCTCCGAGAGTGGCAAGTATACCATCCTCCCCCTCACCCCTGTCGCCCACGGGGGCGATGGGGCGGTCTACCACGAGGATGCTACGTCCTGCCTTGCTGGTGCTCGGTCACAATGGCAGTCGAAACCGCCGCCGGGGTGGGCGTCGATGGCGATATCTGGATTTCGGTGTGGACGGTGCATCCAGAAGCTCCCCGGGGAACCAGTGCTTATGATGGGGAGCGACAGGGCGGAGACGAGGGTTGCCGTTGGGGCTTTCCTTCCTGCCGACCGAGGAGGCTTGAGCGATGAAGACCATACCATTTGTTGCCGCGCTGCTCCTCGCGGCCGCGGGGGCCGTCGAAGCGTCCGGCGCCCGGGCCGAGGCCGGGCAGACGGCGGCGGCTACGTTTGCCGGGGGGTGCTTCTGGTGCACGGAGGCCGATTTCGAGAAGGTTCCCGGGGTGCTGGAGGCGGTGTCCGGGTACGCGGGGGGGCACGTTCCCAATCCCACCTACCAGCAAGTGACCGCGGGCGCGACCGGGCACCTGGAGGTGGTGCAGGTGCTCTACGATCCCGGGCGGGTGAGCTACTCCGAGCTCCTGGACGTGTTCTGGCGGCACGTGGACCCCACGGACCCCGGTGGGCAGTTCGTGGACCGGGGTCCCCAGTACCGCACGGCCATCTTCTACCACGATGCCGAGCAGAAGCGCCTGGCGGAGCAGTCTCGCGGGGCCCTGGCCGCGTCGGGCCGGTTCCGCAAGCCCATCGTCACCGAGATCGTACCCCTGACGGCGTTCTACCGTGCGGAGGACTACCACCAGGACTACTACAAGACCCACTCCATCCGGTACCGGTACTACCGCTGGAACTCGGGCCGCGATCAGTTCCTGCGGGAGGTCTGGGGCACGAAGGCCCCCGCCGAGGCCGCGAGCGGGAAGGCCGGCGGAGCCGGGGCGGGGAAGCCCCCGGCCGAGGAGCTGCGGCGGCGCCTGACGCCGCTCCAGTACCGGGTGACCCAGGAGGACGGCACCGAACCCCCCTTCGACAACGCCTACTGGAACCACAAGGAGCCTGGGATCTACGTGGACGTCGTCTCGGGCGAGCCGCTCTTCAGCTCGCTGGACAAGTACGACTCGGGCACGGGGTGGCCGAGCTTCACCCAGCCCCTGGAGCCGGGAAACGTGGTGGAGCACGAAGACCGCAGCTTCTTCGCGACGCGCATCGAGGTGCGAAGCCGGGGCGCGGACTCCCACCTGGGCCACGTCTTCCCAGACGGTCCGCCCCCCACCGGCCTGCGCTACTGCATCAACTCGGCGGCGCTGCGGTTTGTTCCCGCCGGGGAGCTGGAACGGGAGGGCTACGCCCGGTACCTCCCGCTCTTCGCGGGGAGCCGGTAGGGGTGAGCTTGTCCTGATCGTGCCGTTCTCGCGAACCTCGCAGCCGTTCCCCGGTGGACGATCGTCCGCAGGGGGGTACCCTGGGGGGTGTTGTCAGGGGGCGGGGGTCAGGGGCTGGGGGCTGGGGGCTAGGGGCT
>JBFLZB010000318.1 GCA_040756475.1 Thermodesulfobacteriota bacterium | reverse complement strand
CACCGTGGCCGCGTTGGCCGCGGCCACGAGCAGGAAGGTGCCGGCGGCGAACAGCGTCCAGCGCTGCCGGCGCGACCCCCACAGCCCCGCCAGAAAGGGCAGGGTAAGGGCGGGGCCGAGGTAGAAGCTCCAGAGCCACCGGTACCGGCGCGGGTATTCGTAGGAGAGCCAGCTCCGGCGGCGGTCCTCCCGCAGGTCCGCGTCGCTTCCCCGGTCCTCGTCGGCACCGGCCTCGGAAGGGTCCGACCGCAGCCACGAGAGCACGAAGTGGGGCGTCGTGCCCGAGGACACCTCGTGCACCCGGTGGGGCATCTGCCAGGGGCTCCCGGTAACCCGGTACTGGTAGTAGCCCAGGAAGGAGGCCCCCAGGACGAGCGCCGCCGCCGCGGGCAGCAGCGCGGGGGCGGCCCAGGTTCTCGGCCGCCGGATCTCCTGCGCCGGCGGCGCCTCGGATGCCCGCCGACCCCCCGAGGCCCCCTGGGGACGGGAGCCGGAGCTGCCCTTCTTCCCGCGGCGCCCGCCCTTTGCCTGGGGCGGCGCCGGGTCCGTCCTTGCCCGGTCCGGCACCGGCGGGGCCGCCGGCCCTTCGCCCCCCGGCGTCTTTCTCCCCACCCCAAGCGCCCAGGCCAGCACCAGCACCCCCGCGGGAAGACTCGCCACGAACCCCTCGAAGGGGCGGCTCAGGGCAAGCACCGCGAGCCCGAGCCCCAGGGCGGCGGAGGCGCAGGCCGTGGGACGGTTGCGGATTCGCCGCAGGCCCCCGAAGAGCAGCGAGCCCCCCAGCAGGGCGACCGCGCCGCCCCAGTAACTCTGGCTCCAGTACAGGTAGCGGCCCCGGAGCCACTCGTCCATCCCGCCCAGGTGGGCCACCGCCAGGAGCCCCCCCACGAGGGCCCAGCGCGGGGGCACCCAGCCCTGGAGCATCCAGGTCAGCGCCGCGCAGGCCAGGGCCCAGGAGAGCCACACCCCTGCGAGGGGCTGCCCTGTCAGGACCTGCCCCAGGGCGAGGAAGAGCCCCTGGGCAGGCGGGTACTTGGACTGGTAGGTGGGGCGCACCAGGATGTGCTTGCTCTCGAAGTGCTCCGGCAGAGCAGGGGTGGGGTTCGCGAGCCGCCCCTCGGCGAACGTGTCGGCCGCCAGGAGGTAGCTGAACTCGTCCTGCACCCGCGGCACCGGCCACCGCACCGCGGAGAGGGTGGTGCTCGTGGCCAGGGCCAGCGCACCCACGAGCGCCACCGCCCACACCCGCCGCCGCGCCAGGAGGGCGAGCCGGCGGCACCCGCGGCGGCACCACCGGGCGGCGAGTCGCGGGCTCCACAGGGCCAGCGCCGCGACCAGCGCGACGGCGGCAGCCTCGAACCACAGGAGCTGTTCCATCTGCGTCAGTCCTGCCGCCCAAAGAGCCCCAGCGCCTTGACGAGCTTCGTCTCCAGGGGGAAGCGGGCATCGAGCCGGGTGACCCGGTACCGGGCCAGGGGGTAGTACAGGCGCGCGAGCGCCACCACCAGGGGATGGGTGCGCTTGTAAGGCGCCACGAAGTGGCCCTTCCCAAGGAACATGAGGGGGAAGTCCAGGGCCTCCACGAGCCGGCGCATGTCCCGGGAGACCCAGCGGGACCGCTCCGAGACGTTGCGGAAGTTGAACTCCGCCCAGTCCTCCAGGCATTCGGGCCCCTCGAGGCCGAGCTCGACGCACCGGCCGTAGAGCTCGGTGCCCGGATAGGGCGTGTAGATGTTGAAGGTCTTCACCGCCCGGGTGTTCTCGTCGGTGAGCCGCACCGCGAGCGCGATGCTCTCGCCCAGCTCCTCCCGGGTCTCCGTGGGCAGGCCCATCATGAAGAGGTACACCGGCACGATGGGGTAGGCCGCCAGCTTGCGGTTGGCCGCCGCCACGTCCTCGACCCGGAGATCCTTTTGCAGGAGGTCGAGCACCCGCTGGCTGCCGGATTCCACCCCCACCGAGACGCGCTTGACCCCCGCCCGGACCATCAGGTCGAGAAAGTCCGCGTCCAGACGGTTCAGGGCGTCGGCCCGGATCTGGAGCTTGCTGATGGAGATGCCCAGGCCCGAGGCGACGATCCCCTCCAGGATGCGGTGGGCCCGGTCCAGGTCGATGAAGAAGTGGTCGTCGGTGAAGAGGAAGCCGCGCAGGTCGTGGTCGCGGACGATCCGCTCCAGGTGCCCGAGCACGGTTTCCGGCCCCATGGCCCGCCACCTGCGGCCGTGCATCACCGGGTCCCAGCAGAAGCTGCACCGGAACACGCACCCCCGGCTGGAGTTGAAGCTCACGTGGTCGAGTCCGAAGAGCCGGCGGCGGTACTTGGCCATGTCGATCAGGTGGTAGGAGAGGGGCGGCTGGGCGTCCAGGTCCACGTAGGGCCTCGGGGACGTGGTGACGGTCCGGCCGTCTTCCCGGTACGCGATCCCGGAGATCTCCCCCAGGGGGCCGCCCCGGGCCAGGGCCCGCACGAGCTCGGGAAAGGTGTCCTCCCCCTCCCCCACCACGACCACGTCCGCGTAGGGGTTTTGCAGCGTCTGCTCCGGGAGGAGGCTCGCGTGCACCCCGCCCCACACGATGGGGACGCCGGGGTGCCGCTGCCGCGCGAGCCGACAGCCCTCCAGGGCGTGGCGGATCTGGGGCCCCGTCATGCAGGTGACGCCAAAGCACACCGGCCGCTCGGCCAGGGCGGCCTCCAGCTCCTGCCTCCAGCCCGGGTTTGCGTACTCGTCCACGATCCGCACCCGCACCCCCTCCCGGACCAGGGGGGTCGCCGAGCACAGCAGCCCCAGGGGCAGCTCCACCCGCCGCTGGGGCTGCCAGCCGCTGCGGGGCGCGGGATTGAAGAGGACGACGTCCACGGGGGATTCCTCCTGCGGGCGATCCGACGCCCATGCGGCGCGGGGGGGCGCCTCAGTCCCGCGCCACGCTGCGCCGCGCCCCCACGAGCCCGGGGTCGAAGGCCTCGAAGAGGTCGGGAACGTCGAGATGGC
>JBFLZB010000317.1 GCA_040756475.1 Thermodesulfobacteriota bacterium | reverse complement strand
TCCCCGCGCTGGCTTCTGGCTCCGGTGGTAGGACTCGAACCTACAACCCTGCGGTTAACAGCCGCATGCTCTGCCGATTGAGCTACACCGGAAGAAGAGGTCTCGGCGTGGTTCTTCGGGTGGGGGCGGGCCCTGTCCCGAAACGCCGACGGGGTCTTATACCCGCTCCGGCCGCGGGGCGTCAATGAAAAACCCGGCGCCGCGGCTCAGGCCGGGGGGGCTGCGGCGCAATCGAAACCGCACTCGGTATCGGTATCGGTATCGGGCTCGGGCTCGGGCTCGATAGCGATTTCGATTTCGACGTGGACGGCGTCGCCCTGCCCGTTTCCCCTCGGCGGTTGGGGGCAACTCCTCACCAGGCCTCTCGGTTTCCCAAACGGGAGAGGGGCCCCCGCGGGGGCCCCTCTCCAACACCGGGAGCCGGCCGGCTTCAGGCCAGCTCGCGGTAGTCCACGCCCTCCTCGATGAAGGCGCCTTGCAGCTTCGCCAGGGCCTCCACCTGGATCTGGCGGATGCGCTCCCGGGTGACCCCGAAGACCTTGCCGATCTTCTCCAGGGTCATGGGCTCGTCGTCCTCCAGCCCGAAGCGCAGGTCCAGGATCTTCTTCTCCCGCTCGTTCAGGATGGTGAGCTTGCGGCGCAGGAAGCTCTTGATCTTGTCGGTGTGGATCCCCTCCACCGGGTCCTCCACGCTGGGGTCCTCGAGCTTGTCCTGGAGGGTGAAGTCGCCGTCCACGTCCAGAGCCTGGTCGATGGAGAGGATCTTGCGGCGGATGGACTGGAGCCGCCGAACGTAGATCTCGGTAAAGCCCGTTTCCGCGGCCACTTCCTCCTCTGTGGCGGGCCGGCGCAGCGTGCGGCTGAGGTTTTCGGCCACCCGGTTCATGCGGTCGATGTCGTCGGAGACGTGGACCGGGAGCCGGATGGTGCGCACCTGATTGGTGAGGGCCCGCTCGATGGACTGTCGAATCCACCAGGTGGCGTAGGTGGAGAACCGGCAGCCCTTGGAGGCCTTGAACCGCTCCACCGCCTTGATGAGGCCCACGTTGCCCTCTTCGATCAGGTCCATGAAGGGCAGGCCCCGGTTCACGTAGCGCTTGGCGATCTTGACGACCAGCCGCAGGTTCGACTCGATCATTCGGCTGCGGGCGGCTTCGTCGCCCTTCTCGATGCGCAGGGCGAGCTCGATTTCCTCCCGGGGGGTGAGCAGGCGGGTCTTGCGGATGTCGCGAAGGTACAGCCCCATGGAGCTGCTGGGCGGCGCAGGTGCGCGGCGGGCGTCGGCATCGCGGGTCTCGGGCAGGACGACGGCTGCACTCGGACTCATTGCTCCCTCCTGGCAAGGGGTCCTCGAATGGACTCGTGCACTATAGGGGACGGGGAGCGGGGTGCCTAGAGGGGCAAACTTCGTTTTACCCAGAGGGGTATCAAGTGTACCCGATTGGTTATCTATCCCCCGGCCCTCTTCGGGAATTTTTGGGTCCGGGCCGGATGCCGGCGGACCCTCCTTCACCCGGGGTGGCATCCTGTAGTACACCTGTCGGGCATGGGCGCAGGAGCACGGTCGACGCAAGGGGAACCGGGGCGCGGCGGCGACGCCGCCGCGCGAGCCTGTGCCAGGCGTCCCTCGGGGGGAAGGGCGGCGGGGGTGCTCCTGGCTGCGGGGTCTTCCCGGCGCATGGGGGGGATCAACAAGCTCCTCCTGCCGGTGGGGGGCGTGCCCCTGGTGCGGCGGGCGGCCCGCGTGCTCCTGCGTGCCGGCCTGCGGCCGGTGGTCGTGGTGGTGGGTGCGGGCGCAGATGCCATACGGGAGGCCCTCGATGGGCTCCCCGTGCGCCTGGTGGAAAATCCTCGGCATCTGGAGGGCATGGGTACCTCCGTGGCCGCGGGAGTCGCCGCCCTGGGACCGGAGGCGGCGGCGGTCGCGGTGACGGTGGCCGATCTTCCCCGCCTCCGGGCTCGAGACGTGCGCACCGTGGCCGAGGCCCTGGCGGCGTCGGAGCGCGGCATCGCGGTGCCCGTGTGGGAGGGGCGCCGGGGGCACCCGGTCTTCTTCGCCCTGGGCCCGTACCGCCAGCTTCTGGAGGGTCTGGGAGGGGACGAGGGAGCCCGGGGAATCCTCCGGGCCCGGCCCGGCGATGTGCTCGAGGTGGCGGTGAGCCACCCCGGCGGGTTCGACGACCTGGATACCCCCGAGGCGTATCGGTGCCTTTCGGGCGAGGGTCGGCCGGGGGCGCGCGGCGCAGGTGGGAGGCGGCCGTGAGGCAGGTTCCGGCGCGGACCCTGGCCGAGGCCCTGGGGGCGGGAAGGGGGGACCTGGTGGCCCTGGTGGGTGGCGGGGGAAAGACCACGGCCATGTATCGCCTGGTGGAGGAGTGGCGTGCCGCGGGCTTGCGGGGGCTGGCGGCAACCACGACACGGATCGCCGCACCGGCGCCGGGCCAGCCGGAACTGTGCGCGGCCGATACGTGGGAGGCGCTGCGGGGGTTGCTGGAAGGCCGGCAGGGGCGGCCCCTCGTGCTGGGCGGCCACGCCCTGCCGGAGGGCAAGGTGCGGGGGGTTCCCCCCGAGTGGTGCGGCCGGGTGCTGGCCGAGGGTCTGGCCGATGCGGTGGCCGTGGAAGCCGACGGGGCGGCGCGACTCCCGGTGAAGGCCCCCGCCGAGTGGGAGCCGGTGGTCCCGGAGGCCACGTCCCTCTTCGTGGCCGTGGTGGGGTTGTCCTGCGTGGGAACGCCCCTGGACGCCGCCCACGTCTTTCGCCCCGAGCTCGTGGCCGCGGCAACGGGGGTGCGGCCCGGGGAGCCCCTGGGCCCCCGGGCCCTGGTCCGGCTGCTGGCCCACCCCCAGGGGCTGGCCAAGGGGCGGCCCCCGGGGGCCCGCGCCGCCGTGCTGCTCAACCAGGCGGATGGTGCGGCTCAGTTGGCCGCCGCCGAGGAAATCGCCCGGGGCCTGCTCGGGACGCGGGCGGGATACGAACGGGTGGTGGCCGCGGCCCTAGGGGCGGGCCGGGGGGAGCCCGCGGTGCGGGCCGCA
>JBFLZB010000316.1 GCA_040756475.1 Thermodesulfobacteriota bacterium | reverse complement strand
AGCAGCGAGTTGGCCACGTACTCCGGGAGGACCGTGGCGGCCAGGTGCCGCCACACCTCCCCGGCGGGCCGGAAGACCGATCCCACCACCACCAGAACCGGCACGGCGAGAACCAGGGCCGTGGCCCCGACCGCCGGCCCCAAGCCGCTCCGGGGGAGGAGCGCGCGCAGTCGGCTCCCGGAAGGGACCGGGTCTACCGCCATCCGGCCCGATCCATGATCCGCACCGCCTCCGCATTGTGCTGCCCGAGGGCGGCCAGGTTCACGTCGTCGGCCACGAACGGCCCCCACGCGGCGAGGGTTTCGCTCACCGGGACCCCCGGGCGCACGGGGTACTCGAAGTTCACCTCCGAGTACCAGCGCTGCGCCTCTTCACCGGCCAGGAACTCCAGGAGAAGCATCGCGTTTTCCGGGCTCCGGGCGTGGCGGGTCACCCCCGCGCCGCTCACGTTGACGTGGACGCCCCGCCCGCCCTGGTCGGGCCAGAACACGCCCACCTTGGCTGCCGCCTCCCGGTCTTCGGTCTGGGACGCCTGGAGCATCCCCCCCAGGTAGTAGGTGTTGGCCAGGGCCAGGTCGCACTGTCCGGCGGCCACGGCCTTGATCTGGTCCCGGTCTCCCCCCTGGGGCGGGCGCGCGAAGTTGGCCACCAGTCCCCGAGCCCAAGCCTCGGCCTGCGCCGGTCCCCGGGCGGCGACCATGGCGGCGACCATGGACTGGTTGTAGACGTTCCCCGAGGAGCGCACACAGACTTTTTGCCTCCAGCGGGGGTCGGCCAGGTCCTGATAGGTGGAGAGGGTGGAAGGGTCCACCCGGCCGACCGCGTACAGGATGGGGCGCGCCCGCAGGGAGAGGCCGAACCAGTGTCCCTCGGGGTCCCGGTAGCTCGGGGGGATCGCCTGCTCCAGGGCTTCGGAGCGCACTGGCCGGAAGAGGCCCGCCTCCCGGGCCCGGTTCAGGTTGCCCGCGTCCACCGTGAGGAGGAGGTCGGCGGGGGAGTGGGCTCCCTCGCTCCGCAGCCGCTCCATCAGCGCATCGGCGGAACCCGCTACCAGGTTCACCCGGACCCCGGTCCGGGCGGTGAAGCGGTCCAGGAGGGGCTTGATCAGGACCTCCTGGCGGGCGGAGTACACGTTCACCTCGCTGGCCCGGGCGCTCCAAAGGGGCGCGGCGGCCGCGATGGCGGCGAAGAGGAGGGGAAAGGCGCGTCTCATGGTCATGGAAATACCTCCGGGGAAGGATCCGTGTTATTGAGAATCAATATCCTTACAGGCCCGGCGGCGGCTGTCAACCTCGAAAGACTCTGGGCCAGACCTGCCTGTTTCAGGAGGGCATGGGGCCCGGGGTCGGAGGGGCCGGGCCCCTTTCCCCCGCGGGCCGCGACGGCGGCCCCGGTGGGGCGGGCATCCGGTACAAGTACACCGGGCTTCCTTCCAGGTCGGCCGCCCGGTGTACCGCCAGGGGCGTCCACCCGGGCACGGCGAAGAAGTTGCTCACCACCAGCGCCCCGGCCGGCAGCTCGGCTTCGAGTTTGGGCCGCAGGCGGGCCATCCCCCCCGGGTAGAGGTAGCACACCACCAGGACGGCGCGGGCCAGGGATACCCGGTGGAAGTCGGACCGGTGAATGGTGAGGTTGGGGAGGGGGGACAGCAGAGCCCTCAAGAGGGAGAAGGCCCATGGCGCGGGGGAGAGCTCGTAGGCCGCCACGGGACAGCCGGGGTAGCGGCGGGCCAGGGGAAACGCCAGCGTTCCCCACCCGGAACCCAGCTCGAAGATCGTGCCCTCGAGGCGATCGGGGAGCGCCGCGAGCAGGGTGTCGCGCACCCGGCGGTTCGTGGGGACCGGCGAGATGCCGGTGAGAAACGTATAGACCACCGTGAAGACGAGCCCGACCGCCACCAAGGCCGCCACGGCCAGATCGAAGGTCATCCCGCCCGGCACCATGGTGTCGCCCCGAGTCTTTCTCCCCTCACGAAATCACCCCTCCCCCTCCCCCGTCCCGTGCTCCTTGCCCCCCGCCCCCCGCCCCCCGCCCCCTGCCCCATGCCCCCTGCCCCCTGCCCCCTGCCCCATGCCCTATGCCCTATGCCCTATGCCCTATGCCCCCGCCCAGTTCCTCGTGCCGAAAACATGTCGCCAGGTGGTCGTTCACCATCCCCACCGCCTGCATGAAGGCGTAGCAGATGGTGGGGCCCACGAAGCGAAACCCCCGGCTCTTGAGGTCCCGGCTCAGGGCTTGGGACTCCTGGGTCTCGGCCGGCACCTCCTCCAGGCGCCTCCAGGCGTTTTGCCGGGGGGCCCCGCCCACGAACCTCCATAGGTAGGCGTCGAAGCTCCCGAACTCCTGCCGCACGGCCAGGAACGCGCGGGCGTTGGCCACGGCCGCCGACACCTTGAGGCGGTTGCGGACGATGCCGGGGTCGGCCAGGAGGGCGGCGGTCTTCCGGTCGCCGTAGCGGGCCACGGCCGCGGGATCGAAGCCGTCGAAGACCACCCGGTAGCGGGGGCGCTTCTTGAGGATCGTCTCCCAGCTCAGCCCGGCCTGGGCGCCTTCCAGCACCAGGAACTCGAAGAGGAGGCGGTCGTCGTGGATCGGCACCCCCCACTCCCGGTCGTGGTAGGCGAGCGAGAGTGCGGTCGCTGCCCAGGGGCAGCGAACCGGGGCGGAGGCGGTTTCGACCATGAGGGCTCCTTCGAAAGGGGCTCCCCGGCGCAGGCCGGGGGGCGTTCGGAAGAAGGATACTGCAGGCGGTGGACCCGGCGCTCACGCCTGGAAGCGCAGGGTACCGAAGCACGCCGGCAGGTGGAAGTTGCGCTCGGTCAGGGGGGACCAGGAGGCCCAGTGGGGGTGGGAGGTGTCGTCGCCGCACTTGTAGAGGTTCGCCCGCCAGACCTGCCCCGCCAGGGGGGCCAGGGGGCCGACCCGGGCCTCCAGGAGGTCCAGGGGCAGGGCGAAGGCGAGCGTCCAGGTGAGGGGAGCGGCCACCTCCGGTTCCACCACCGGGGGCAGAGACGAGACCACGGCGACCCGGCCGCCGTCC
>JBFLZB010000315.1 GCA_040756475.1 Thermodesulfobacteriota bacterium | reverse complement strand
GCCCAGACCGTGGGGCAGCAGTACAACCCCCGCAACTTCCTGCTCATGCACGCCATGGGTCCCAACGTGGCAGGCGTCATCGGCTCGGCCGTGGCCGCGGGCATCCTGCTGGCGCTGCTGCGGTAGGCCGACCGCCCCCGCGCCCCGCTCCACATATCAATCGGTATCGGTATCGGTATCGGTATCGCTATCGAAATCGATCCCGATCCCGATCTCGATACCGATCGGGGGAGCCGTGGGGCTGACCCCTTGCCCGTCCGGGAAATTCCGAGCAGCATGGTAGGCGTACTCCGTCGCCCGCAGATGAGGAGACACGCCATGAAGACGACGACGCGCCTGGTGAGCGCCCTCTTGGTGTTGATGATGGCCGCCCTTTCCGCCCCGGCCCAGGAGGCCTCGCCCCTGGAAGAGGCGGAACAGCAGGCCATGAGCGATGCCTTGCAGTACGCGCTGGAGTTCCAGCCCACCCAGAAGGCGGCCGAGTGGGTCAACCCCGATACGGGCCGCTCCGGGGCGGTGGTTCCCGTGCGGACCATCGAGAGTTCCCAGGGGGGGCCCTGCCGGGAGTTCATCACCACCATCCTCATCGGCGGGCGCGAAGAGCAGGGCTACGGCACCGCCTGCCGCCAGCCGGACGGGAGCTGGGAGATCGTGTCGGACGACCCACCCGGCACCCCCGGACCCATACCGGCCCAGCCCGCCGTGGCGGCGCCGGCACCGGTGCGCGAGGTGTACGTGTACCCGCCCCCGCCCCCGGTGCACTACTACGAGTACCCGGCGGGGTTCTACGGCCCGTCCCGCATCTTCCTGAGCTTCTCGTACGTGTACCGCAGCGGCTCCCACCATTGGGGCCGGGTGTACCGCGACGGGCGCGACTTCCGCCACCGGCATCCCATCGTTGTGCGCGAACGGGTGAACGTGGGGCACCGGGTGCACGACTACTACCGGTGGAAGGACCGGGGCAGGGGGCGGGGCTGGGACGACCGGCCGGCCTGGGACGATCGCCGGGGCGGCAGAGACGACCGGAGGGACTTCCGGCGGGACGACCGCCGGGACGACCGCAGGGACGACCGCAGGGACGACCGCAGGGACGATCCGTGGCCCGACCCGGACCGCCGCGGCAGGGGGCGCGACCGGCGGTGAGGCAGGGCGGGTGAGCCTCCCCACCCTCAAGGGGTTCCTCGACGTCTCCTTCGTGGACTGGCCGGGGAAGGTGGCAGCGGTGGTCTTTCTGCCGGGCTGCAACTTCCGCTGCCCGTACTGCCACAACCGCGACCTCGTGCTGGTCCCGGACGGCCTGGCCTCCGTGCCGGTGGAAGGGGTGCTGGCGCGCCTGGAGGAGCTCGGGGGGTGGGTCGACGGGGTGTGCGTCACGGGGGGGGAGCCCACCTTGCACCCGGGCCTCCCGGAGCTCCTCGCGCTCTTCCGCAGCCGGGGCCTGGCGATAAAGCTCGACACCAACGGGTCGCACCCCGAGGGGCTCGCAGGCCTGCTCGCGGCGGACCTCCTGGAGGCGGTGGCGCTGGATCTCAAGGCCCCCCTGGAAGCCATCCCCTACCGGCGCAACGCCGGGCCGGGCGCAGACCCCGCCGCGGTGGGCAAGAGCCTGGCGCTGCTGGCCGCCTCGGAGCTCGGGGTGGAGGTGCGCACCACCGTACACCCGGTGCTCCTCTCCCTGCCGGAGGTACGGCGGCTCGCCGCCGAGGCCGGCACCGCCCTCGCCCCCCACCGCGGACCCGTTCGCTTCACCCTCCAGCGCTGCCGCACCGGGGAAACCCTCGACCCTTCCCTGTCGGAAAAGCCTGCCCTGACGCCCGAGGAGTTCGCCCGGTGGGAGGAGGAGGCCCAGGCCTGCTTCGCCGCTCAGAGGAAGGGCGCGGCCCGGGGGGAGGAAGGACCGTGTTTTCTCGCAAAGGCGCAAAGCACGCAAAGATAGCGACTGCGCGTGCTTCTGCGATCCCTAAGACTTCCTTTGCGCCTTTGCGTCTTTGCGCGAAACGAGACTCTTCCCTACCGCGAGGGCTCCTGGAACAGCGCCTCCACGAAGGCCCGGGCGTCGAAGGGGCGCAGGTCCTCCACCTTCTCGCCGATCCCGATGAACTTCACGGGGATCTTGAGCTCGTCGCAGATGCCCACGATGACCCCGCCCTTGGCAGTGCCGTCGAGCTTGGTCAGGGCGATGGAGTCCACCCGCGTGGCTTCGTGGAAGATCTTCGCCTGATTGATGGCGTTCTGGCCGGTGGTGGCGTCGAGCACCAGGAGAACCTCGTGGGGGGCGCCCGGCAGGGCCTTCGTCAGGACGCGGCTCACCTTCTTGAGCTCTTCCATGAGGTGAGCCTTGGTGTGGAGGCGCCCGGCGGTATCGACGATGACCAGATCGGCCCCCCGGGCCACGGCCGCGGCCACGGCGTCATAGGCCACGGCCGCCGGGTCCGAGCCGTGCTGGTGGCGCACCACCGCCGCCCCGGCTCGCTTCCCCCAGATCTCGAGCTGCTCGATGGCAGCGGCCCGGAAGGTGTCGCCGGCGGCCAGCACCACCTTGTGCCCCCGCTGGCGGAACTGGGCGGCGATCTTCCCGATGGTGGTGGTCTTTCCCACCCCGTTCACCCCCACCACCAGGAGGACGTGGGGCCGCGCCTGCCCGAGCTCGAAGTGCCCCTCGTCGGCCAGGAGGATGCCGGCGATGCTTTGCTTGAGGTGCTCGCGCAGGGCCTCGGGGCTCGTGAGCTCCTTGCGGCTGACCCGCTCCTGGATCTCCGCGATGAGGCGCGTGCTGGTGTGCACCCCCAGGTCCGCCGTGACCAGGGCCTCCTCGAGTTCCTCCAGAGTCTGGGCGTCGATCTCCTTGCGGCCGAAGAGGATGCGGTCGACCTTGTGGACGAAGCCCTGGCGGGTCTTGGAGAGCCCCTGCCGGAGCCGCGCAAGGAGGCCGGGCCGGCCGCCGCTCGGCGCCTCGGCCTCGGGTTCCTCCGGCTCTTCGCGGCCGGACGCTTCCTCGATCTCCGGTTCCGGTGCTTCTGCGCGGTTCTCGGGAGGTCCCTCGGC
>JBFLZB010000314.1 GCA_040756475.1 Thermodesulfobacteriota bacterium | reverse complement strand
ACGGACCTGCTCGGCTGCCTGCACGACCACGTCTTCGGGGTCGAGACCGTGGTGAGCCTCTCGGGCATCCCGGGCCTGCGGGGCTTGCGGAAGACCGGCGACGGCGGGCTCGGGATCGGGGCGCTGACCACCATCAGCGCCGCGGCGGCGAACGAGACCCTGGCGCGCCGCTACCCCGGGCTCACCCAGGCCGCGGGGGAGGTGGCGAGCCCCCAGCTCCGCAACCAGGGCACCGTGGGGGGAAACCTCTGCCAGAAGCCGCGCTGCTGGTACTACCGGGGGGAGTTTCCCTGCACCCGCAAGGGGGGCGAGAAGTGCTTCGCCGTGACCGGGCAGAACCCCTTCCACTGCATCCTGGGAGGGAGGAGCTGCTACATCGTCCACCCTTCGGACCTGGCCCCTGCCTTGGTGGCCCTGGGCGCCCAGGTACGGGCCACGGGACCCCGGGGCACCCGGGTGCTGGACCTGGAGACCTTCCACGTGCGCCCGGCCGATGACCCCCGGCAAGAGACGGTGCTCGACCCGACCGAGATCGTCACCGAGGTGCTCCTGCCCGCCCCGTCCCCGGGCCTGCGGAGCCGCTACCGCAAGGTGCGGGCCCGGCGCTCCTGGGACTTCGCGGTGGCCGCGGTGGCCCTGGCACTGACCTTCGACGGCGCGGCTGTCACCGGGGGCCGGGTGGTCCTGGGGGGCGCGGCCCCCTTCCCCTGGCGGTCCCGGGCCGGCGAGGAGGCCCTCCGGGGCCGGAAGCTCGACCCGGATCTCGCCCGGGAAGCCGCCGCCGCGGCGGTGGCCGACGCCCGCCCCCTGGCCCACAACGGGTACAAGGTGCCCCTCTTCCGGGGGCTCATCGAGGAGGAGCTACTCGCTGCGGCCCGCGCCGGATGAGCCGCCCCCCGGAGCGGCTCATCGAGTTCGGCTGGCTGGTGCTCAACCGGCTGGACCCGGACGAGGAGCGGGCCCTGGAGGACGCCCGACGTCGCGTGCTCGACCGCCTCCAAGCGGACTTCGCCGAGTTCCGCTGGGAAGTGCCGCTGGTGCGGCGCTCCGACCCCGCGCAGCGCCGGGAGCACCCCTCGGTGCTTCTCGAAGAGGGGGAGGCGGAGCGCGAAGCACGCCACTGGGACTTCGCCCTGGTGGTCACCCGCGGCGATCTGCGCGCCTACTACAAGAGGTATGCCCTCGCCACCCCGTCCCGGGCCCTGGGCGTGGGGGTGCTCTCCACCGCCCGCCTGGGGGGTGGAGCCGAGGGCGTCGGGGAACAGCCCGTGGGCCGCCGCATCGCGGCCCTGGCCCTCCACCTCCTGGGCGACCTCAACGGCCTCGCCCACGACACCACACAGGGCTCCTACCTCTGCCCGCCCCAGGATCCCTCGGATCTGGACGGGATGAACGTCTTTCCGACTTGGCAGCGAGACGCCCTGGGCAAGGAACTCGCGGAAGTGGCGGACCTCCGGCTCGAGGAGAGGGCCGGTCGCCCGGCGTCCTGGGCCTTCTACCTGAGGGCCTCCTGGATCGCCCTGGACGACATCGCCAGTGCCGTGGTCCAGGCCCGCCCCTGGGAGTTTCCCTTCCATCTCAGCCGCCTCACCACGGCGGCGGTCTCCGCCCTGCTGGTGGTCCTCCTTACCGCCGAGGCCTGGGACCTGGGCACGAGCCGGCCGGGGAACGTGGTGATCGCTCTCTCCGTCCTGTCCCTGGTCGGGACCACCACCTACATCCTGCTGCGGCAGAGGCTCCTGCTGCGCCGCAAGGGACCGCGGCTGACCGAGCAGAGGGTAGCCGCCAACGTCTCCATCACGGTCGCCACGGCCCTGGGAATGGCGACCACCTACCTGGGCCTGTTCCTGCTCGCCCTGGGCGTGGAGTGGGCCCTCTTCGCCCCCGACCTCGTAGCCGGGTGGACCCCCTCCCTTGCCGGGCCCATCCGGGCGCGCCACTACCTCGCCATGGCCGGGTTCGCCGCTGCCCTGGGCCTCGGGATAGGCGCCCTGGGCGCCTCCTTCGAAGGGCAGCACTACTTCCGGCACGTGGCATACGTGGACGAGGAGACCTAGGCCGCGCAGCCCGGGCTGTGATGTCCCTGTCCGTGACGATCCCCTTGGACGAAAGACGATCCAATGGAATCCCTGGATCTCCTTCGCGCAGGCCGACACGCGGCACTCTTCGGCGCGACCAGCGGCCACCCCCATCTGCCGCGCTGCCAGCGAACGGATAACTCTCGGGAACGAACGCTCCCAAATCCCCCTGGCCGCTTCCCAAGGCCGCGGCGGGCCGCTAGTCTCCTGTGGTTCTACAACGGCGCGGAACCCGCAGGGTGGTCGTGCCGACGCTCCGAACAGGAATGCGACCGAGAGAGGAGGATTGCGCCGTGAACGAAGCGAACCTGCGAGCCTGGCACCGCCGGCTGGGCGTCCTGATCTCCCCCTTCCTGTTCCTCCAGACCCTGAGCGGCGTGCTCTTCAGCCTCGACCTCTACCGGGACGTGCGCGCCGCCCTCCGGGCCCCCCTCCCCCCGGGCGTGGAAGCGCCGGTGGCCGGCCTCTACGACACCTTGATGCGCTCCATGCACTATGGCAGCGGCAAGCTCGGCTACGCCTACCACGTCGCCCTGGGGTCGTGCCTCCTGGTTCTGATCCTCTCCGGCCTGTGGATCTGGGTGCGCCGGGTGCGGCGGTGACGGGACGGGCTCACCGGCCCTGGGACTTCCGGCCCGCGGATTGCGCCCCGGCCCAGACGACCCCCACCACGATCCAGAGAGCGCCGACGAGGAGGCCCGCCAGCACGTCTGTGACGTAGTGGACTCCCAACAGGACCCGGCTCGACCCCACCAGCAGGACCCCCACCGCGGTCCAGTAGGCGACCTCGAAGCGCGCCCGCGCCTGCTTCAGGTCGCGGGCCACGAGGAAGGCCAGGAAGCCGTACACGGCCGCGGCCCCCGCGGCGTGGGCGCTGGGAAAGGCCGGGGTCGCGAGGGTGACGTGGGGGAGGTGCGATGGGGGCCGAGCGCACCATGGACGGCCCGGTCCAACCGCGCCCAACCCTCGACCTTCAGCACCTCCTCGGCGAGCCCCAGCAGGAGCAGCGCCAGCCCGACCCCGACCAGGCA
>JBFLZB010000313.1 GCA_040756475.1 Thermodesulfobacteriota bacterium | reverse complement strand
GCGGACCGCGGGGCGGTCCGTTCATAGAGGGTTCGGGGGGCAGCCGTCAAGGAGCAAACGAGCCCTGGATCCACCGCCTGGGTGGCAAGCGGGTGGTGCTGCGCCTCAGGATCCTCCCCGGCTCCAAGCCGACCTGCTCTGCCACCCGCTGCAACAGCTCCTCGAGGGAACGGCGCAGGGGAAGCCGCTGGCGCAGCTATCTCTTCCGGGCTTCACCCGTTCTTCCGGGTCACCTGGTCTCTCCTCTCCTGAGCTTGGCCTCTCCAGCCGGTTCCCTTGTGCGGCCAAATCCGTTACGCTGCCGCGCGGCGGCGGCCGGGCCGGAGCGGGGGAGACGGCGGCTCGGCGAGGGATCCGGGTGGGGAGGGGAGCTCTCATGGATTTTCCCACGGTCGTCCGGCAGCGGCGCTCCATCCGCACGTTCGCGCCCCGGGAGGTGCCCGAAGCCGTGCTGCGAGAGGTGTGTGCCGCGGCGCTGCTTGCCCCGTCGTCCCTCGGGGGGCAGCCCTGGTTCTTCGTGGCGGTGCGCGAGCCCGGGATCAAGCGGGCCCTGGCCGAGCTCAAGAACCGGCACTGTCCGCCGGAGAAACGGATGTACTCGGCGGACTTCCTCGCGCAGGCGCCGGTCGTCCTCGTCGTCTGCGTGGAGCGGGCGCGCGCCCACGACCGGGGGGTGGAGACCGCCGTGCTGGCGACGGCCCACGTCCTGCTGGCGGCGGCCGACCAGGGGCTGGGCAGCGTGTACCTCTCGGCCTACAAGGCCGACACGCCGGCGGTGGCGCAGGAGATCCGGGAGCTCCTGGGCATCCCCGAGGGGGTGGACCCGGTGACGATCGTCCCCCTGGGGTACCCCGCGGAGGTGCCGCCGGAGAGAGCCGTCCGCGCGCTGGACGAGGTGCTGTTTCATGAACGTTTTGGCCGCAAGTAGGGACGCGTTCCGGGCCAGGATAGACCAGGGGTGGGCCGCGGACCAGAGCGTGGTGCTCCGGTACCGGCGCGCCGTGCGGTTCCTGGAGGACCCCGACCGGGACGCCCGCCTCCGGGAGCTCCTGGGGCGCACGTCCATCCGGGAGGGGGCGCGCCTCCTTCCTCTCCTGCACCACCGCGGCGTCGCGCTCCACGTGCTGGACGAGACGTCGCGGATGCACACCCGCACCCTGAAGTCCATCGACGGCTGCGTCACGACCGCCTTTTGCGTCCTGGACGGCGGCGGGCCCGTGGTCTTCGAGTCGGGGGGGAACACGGGGAGCGCGCTCGCGGCCTACGGGGAGAGGGCCGGCATCGAGACCTACTTCTTCTGCCCCGCCGAGAACGTGCCGCTCCTGAACAGCCGGCGCTTTTCCTCCCCCGGCTCCCACCTGGTGGCCGTGGAGAAGCCGGGATTCGTGAAGGAGGCAGCCTACGCCTTCGCCCGCCGGACCGGGTTTCGGCACGTCCCGGACCGGGCGTGGCGGCACGCGGCGTCGGTGCTGCGGGGCTGCTTCCTGGCCGAGCGCGCCTTCGAGGGGGAGCGCTTCGACTGGGTGGTGCAGACGGTGAGCGCCGCGTTCGGGCCCATCGGGGTGTTTCGCGTGCTGGAGCACTTCGGGTCCGAGCTCGCTCCGGTGCCCCGCTTCCTCGGCATCCAGCAGGACGCCAATTGCCCCATGTACCGGGCCTGGAAGGGGCAGGGGGCGCCGGGTGTCCCGCAGGGGCCGGCCCCGCTGGAGAGCACCTCGGGGCTCCTCTCCCGGGTCATGTACGACGCCGCTCCCCAGACCTACGAGACTTACGGACACCTGGACGAGCTGCTGCGCCGGACCGGGGGCGATCTGGGCCTGGTGGACCGCAGGGACTTCGAGGCACGTCTGGATCGGGCCTTTGGCGGAAAGACGCTCCTGGAGCTCCTGGGGGAGCACGGCGTGCCGATCGCCGTTTCCGGCGGTGAGGTGTTGGAGAAGACGGGCCTCCTCGCCCTGGTCGGTGCCCTCAAGGCCATCGACGGGGGGCGGATCCCGGCCGGCAGCCGCGTCCTGTGCTGCCTCACGAGCGGGGCGAGCGACGCCGACGGCCGCGCCCGGCCCGAGTGCACGGTGGCCTCGGAAGAAGACGTGGTCCGGTACGCCGCGGAGCGGGGGGGGGCGCCGTGAGCGGCTCTTCTCCGGGGCGCCGGGGCTGCGCCGCCGGACCCGTGCGGCTCAAGGACAGCACCCTGCGGGAGGGTGCCGACACGCCCGGCGTGGCTTTCTCCGAGGCGGACAAGCTCACGGTGCTGCGGCTCCTGGCCGGGGCGGGGGTGCCGGAGGCGGAGATCGTGGCCCCCGGCCACTTCCGGCGGGACCTTGCGTTTTGCGCCGCGGTCCGGCGGGAGGGGCTCCCCATCGAGACCTCGGGGCTGGTGTACGCGGGGGGCGAGGACGCCCGGGCGCAGATCGAGGCCGCGGCGGCCCATCTGGACCGCCTGAACCTGCTCGTTCCCCTCTCGGAGCGACGGCGGCCCCCCGGGCGGGAGGAGAAGCTGCGCAAGATCGCGGAAGCCCTCGCCTGGGCTCGCAGCTGCTGTGACCAGGTGGGGGTGGGATTTCCCCACGCCACCCAGGCCGGTCTGGGGTTCCTCCTGGAGGCCTGCGAGGCCGGCGCCCGGGGCGGCGCCCGCCGGGTCGTCGTCTACGACACCAACGGGAGCGCCGACCCCTTCCAGGTGTACGACACGGTGCGGGCGGTCGTGGAGCACGTCCCCCTGGAGGTCTGCTTCCACGGCCACAACGACCTGGGACTGGCCACCGCCAACTCCCTCGCCGCTGCGCTGGCCGGGGCGCAGTGCCTGGAGGTGACGGTCAACGGCCTGGGGGACCGGGCGGGCAACGCGAGCCTGGAGCAGGTGGCCCTGGCGCTCCACGCCCGAGGTGTCGCCCACGGAGTCGAGCTCTCGCGCCTGCCGGCCCTGTGCGGGGCCGTAGCGGCCATGGCCGGGCTCCCGGTGCCCGGCCTCGCCCCCGTGGTGGGGGCGTTTGCCTTCGTACACAAGTCCCCGAGCCATCTCGACGTTCCCGACCTCTTCGAGGCCTTCGACCCCGGGCTCGTGGGGGCGCGGCGCAGCGTGGCGCGGGACTGAGGCGCCCCCCCGCGCCGCATGGGCGTCGGATCGCCCGCAGGAGGAAACCCCCCATGGACGTCGTACTCTTCAAT
>JBFLZB010000312.1 GCA_040756475.1 Thermodesulfobacteriota bacterium | reverse complement strand
GTCTTCGTGACCGACGGCAGCCGGGAGCTCGGAGAGGACGAAGCCCAGGAGGCGCAGCGCCTGGCTTCCCGGGGGAGGGTACTCGGGGTCGTCAACAAGGGGGACCTGGGGGATCGCCCACTGGCTGCCTTGCGACGGGTGCTCGGCGGAGAGCCGCTGGTGGTCTCGGCCCGCACGGGCGCGAGGATCGATTCCCTCCTCGAAGCCCTTCGGCAGGCGGCCTGGGGAGGCACCGGAACCGGAGATGCCGTACCGCTTACCCACCGGCGCCACCGGGAAGCCGTAGAACGCGCCGCGGCAGCCCTGCGCCGGGGGCTCGCGGCCTGGGAGCAGGGGACCTTTCCCGAGGTCGCGGCGAGCGAGCTCCACGAGGCGCACCGCTGCCTGGGGGAGCTCCTCGGCTGGGGCACCCCGGACGACGTGCTGGAGGAGATCTTCTCCCGGTTTTGCATCGGGAAGTGAGGGGGTAACGTGAGGCGTGAAGCGTGAGACCGTGGGCTCCGGTCTCCCAAGCGCCGATCGCCAACAGCCAACGGCCCACCGTGACCCATACCCGGTACTGTTTCACGTGAAACACCCCACGGGGACGACGCATGGAATGGCCCGTTTCCTTTGACGTCGCAGTGGTCGGGGCCGGCCACGCGGGCATCGAGGCCGCCCTCGCGGCGGCCCGCCTGGGGGCCCGCACGCTCTTGCTCACCATGAACCTCGACACCGTGGGGCAGATGTCCTGCAATCCCGCGGTCGGGGGGCTCGCCAAGGGCCACCTGGTCCGGGAGGTGGATGCCCTGGGGGGAGAAATGGGCCGCGCCACCGATGCCACCGCCCTCCAGTTGCGCCGCCTCAACACCCGCAAGGGCCCTGCCGTGTGGGCCACCCGCGCCCAGGCCGATCGCCACCGCTACTCCCGGCACATGAAGGCCGTGCTCGAGGGCCATCCCGGACTGACCCTCCACCAGGGTGAGGCCGTCGGCCTGTGGCTCGAAGGGGACCGGCTTGCCGGGCTCCACACCCGCGCCGGCTGCCGCCTGCGCGCCCGCGCCGCGGTCCTGTGCCCCGGCACCTTCCTCAACGGCATGGTTCACGTCGGCCTGTCGAGCTTTCCCGCCGGCCGCGCCGGCGATCCCCCTTCGTCCGCCCTCCCGGAGGACCTGCGCCGGCTCGGATTTCCCTTGGGGCGGCTCAAGACCGGCACACCGCCCCGCCTCAACGGCCACTCGATCCGCTGGGAGGGGCTGGAGGCCCAGGCCGGGGATCCCGACCCGGTCCCGTTTTCCGTGGACACCCCGAGCTTTTCCCGGTCCCAGCGCCCGTGCCACGTGACCTATACCACCCCCGAGACCCACCGCATCATTCGCGACAGCCTGCATCGTTCCCCCCTGTACGCGGGGGTCATCCGGGGAATCGGTCCCCGCTACTGCCCCAGCATCGAGGACAAGGTCGTCCGGTTCGGCGACAAGGACCGCCACCAGATCTTCCTCGAACCCGAAGGGGACCAGACCCGCGAAATCTACCCCAACGGCATCTCCACGAGCCTTCCCCTCGACGTCCAGCTTCGCCTCGTGCGTTCCATCCCCGGCCTGGAGGACGCCGAGATCCTCCGGCCCGGCTACGCCGTGGAGTATGACTTCGCAGACCCGTGCACCCTCTTTCCCACCCTCGAGTCCAAGCTCGTGGAAGGGCTCTTCCTCGCGGGCCAGATCAACGGCACTTCCGGCTACGAGGAAGCCGCCGCCCAGGGTCTCCTGGCAGGCATCAACGCGGCCCGGCGGGCGGCCGGCCGGGCGGGGGTCGTGCTGGGCCGTCACGAGGGGTACTTGGGAGTGCTGGTAGACGACCTGGTCACGCGCGGCGTGACCGAGCCGTACCGCATGTTCACGAGCCGCGCGGAGTTCCGCCTGCTCCTCCGGGAGGACAACGCCGACCTCCGCCTCACCCCCCTGGCCCTACGGCTCGGGTGCCTGCCTCCCGCGCGGGCTGTCCGGTTTCGCGCTCGACAGGCCGCCCTGGAGGAGCTGCGCCGCCACCTGTCTACCACGCGTGTCGGCCCGACCCCGGCCTCCGATGAGATCCTGCGCGGGGCCGGCACCGCGCCCCTGCGGGAGCCTGTCCTTCTCGAGGAGCTCCTGCGCCGCCCCGAGCTCACCCTCGCGCACCTCAAGCCCCTCGCCCCGGGCTGGCCCGCCGCGGACCGCCGGGACGAAGAGACGGTGGAGGTCGACGTGAAGTACGAGGGGTACGTCCGCCGGGACCGCCAGCGTCTCGAGGAGACGGCCCGCCTCGAAACCCTCCCTCTCCCCCCGGACCTGGACTATGCCGCCGTGGCCGGCCTCACCCCCGAGGTCCGCGACCTCCTGGCCCGCGGCCGCCCCTTGACCCTGGGCCAGGCCCAGCGCCTTCCCGGCATGCGCCCCGCGTCCGTCGCCGCGGTGCTCATCCACTTGCGAAAGGCCGGGGTCTCCCCGTGAGTGCCCCGGGCGGCACCCCAGCCCCGTGGCGAGGTCTCTTCCCCTTTCCGGTCCCGGACTCCCTGCCGTGGCAGGGGCTCGAGACCTACGCCCGGGAACTGGAGCGCTGGAACCGGTCCCTGCGCCTCGTGGGTCCGCGGGACCTCTCCGGCATCCGGGTGCAGATCGCCGACGCCCTCTGCCCCTTCCTCCTCGTCCCGCCCGCATTTCCCCTCCTCGATATCGGCAGCGGCGCGGGCCTCCCGGCCATTCCCATCGCCCTGTGCTTTCCCGGAACGCCCGTGTTCTGCCTGGAACCCCTCGCCAAGCGGGTGAGCTTCCTGCGCCACGCCGCCCGCGTCCTCGGCCTCCCGGCCCTGCACGTGCTTGCGGCCCGCATGGAGGACACGAGCCGCCACCCCCAGCTCTTGGGGTCCTTTGCGACCGCCACTGCCCGGGCCGTGGCCGATCCCGCCGCCTTGCTCGCGGGCGCCCGGCCCTTTCTCCGGCCCGACGGCCAGGCGTTCCTGCTCCGCGGCCCCGAGCCCCCTCCCGAGATTTCGGGGTGGGAGCTCCTCCGCGACCTGGAGTACCCTCCGCCGCCGGGAGTCGGGCCGCGACGCCTGGCCGTCTATCGCCTCGTTCCCTGACGCCTCCCGCGCGGGTTGTTTCACGTGAAACACCCCGCGCGGGCACCCCAAGTCCACCATCTTTCTTCGGAGCGGGTTCGGGGAGCCCCGCAGGGGAG
>JBFLZB010000311.1 GCA_040756475.1 Thermodesulfobacteriota bacterium | reverse complement strand
GGTGGGGGTGGCCTACGCCGGGGACCACCTCAACATGACCCTGGCCGACGGCTCCGCCGACTTCATCGTGGGCGACACCTTCACCATTACGGTGGCTGCAGGCTCGGGCAAGCTCAAGGCCTACGACGCCGACAACCTCGACGGCAGCCAGGAGCCCGTGTTCGTCCTTCTGGAGGACGCCGACGCCTCCGAGGCCGACGCCGACGCGGTGGTGGGAGGAGCCGGCGTCTACGTCGCCGCCAACATGACCGGGCTCGATGCGGCCGCCCGGGCCGCCCTCGAGGCCCGCGCCATCTACTTCGTGTAAAGGAGAGCCCGCCATGCTCGACAGCGCCTTCAAGGCCCGAAACCTCACCGCCGCCATCAACACCATGAGGCCGGTCAAGACGCCGGTCCTGGACGCCGTGTTCGCCCGCAAGAGCCGCCAGGACGGCGACCTCTTCGGCTGGGACGTGAAGTTCAGCGCTCGGCGGCTGCTGCCCAACATCCGCGTCGAGGCCCCCGCCACGGTGCGCGACAAGGTGGGCGCCAAGTTCGTCACCTGTTCCGCCCCGCGCTTCGCGGAGAAGCGGTTCATCTCCGCGGCCAGCCTCAACAGCGCCCGCGCCTTCGGCTCGGAGTTCGAGAAGGCCACCATCGAGCAGAAGGTGGCCGAGAACCAGTTCGACATGCGCGGCGACGTGGACCGCACCCGGGAGTTCATGGCGGTCAAGGCCCTCCAGGGCCAGGTGGTCGACGAGGCCGGCACGGTGCTCGTGGACTACGGCTTCGCCGCCGGCCAGAAGCCGGTGCTCGAAGGTGAAGCCGTGTGGACTCACGCCAACTCCGATCCCATCGGCAACATCCGCGCCTGGAAGAAGCTGATCGCCGACAGCATGGACGGGGTGGACGGCTTCCTCGCCTTCTGCGGGGGCAGCGCCATGACGGCGCTGCTCAAGAACGCCTCGGTCCGAGCGCTGCTGGGCTACCAGAAGGGCGCGGCGATCGCCGAGGCCGGGCAGGTGACCCGGCTCGCCGGCCTCGGCGACATCCAGGAGTACTTCGGCACGTACAAGAACTCGGCCGGCGCCACCCAGCAGCTCTTCCCCGAAGACGTCTTCTGCCTGGTGGGCCTGTCGGCCGACCACGGCGCCGAGCTCTACGCCCCCATTGTCGACCTGAAGGCCGCGGGGGGGGTGGGCAACGCGCTGCCGGCCGAGGTGTTCTTCTCGAAGAGCTGGGAGGAGGAGGAGCCCTCGGGCCGCTGGGTGAAGGCCGAGGCGCGGCCTCTGCCGATCCTGTACCGGCCCGACTGCGTGGTCTGGGCAGACGTCCTCTAGCCCATGGGCCGCTACGTCACCCCCGAGCTGCTCCTGCGGGGCCTCTCCGAGGAGCACCAGGCGCAGCTCACCGACGATGCGGGCACGGGAGAGGCCGACGCGGCGGTGCTCGAGGAGGCGATCGCCGACGCCGAGGCCGAGGCCGACGCGTACGTGCAGGCGGTGTACCCCCTGCCCCTGCCTTCGGTGCCGCGCCTGCTGACCCGCATCGTGATCGACCTGGCGGTGTGGCATCTCTTCGGTCGGCGCCAACTGCACGACGACGCGGTGGAGGCCCGGCACAAGGCAGCGGTGAAGCTCTTGGAGAGGATCGCCGCCGGGGAGATCGCCCTGGGGATCGCCGCGCCCCCGGCGAAGGCCACCGGAAGCGCGGCCACGAACAAGACGGACGCGGACCGGCTGTTCGGGCGCGACGTGCTGGACCGGTACTAAGGCGGGGGCCAGGGACCAGAGGTCAGGGGCTGGAAAGATGCAGAACTACCTCAGCGCCGAAGCCCTGATCGTCGCCCGCCTGCAATCCAAGGTCGCCGGCGTCAAGGCGGTGCTCTCGGCGGCAGACCTGGACGGGGTGGCGGAGTCGGCGCAGGTGACCCCGGCGGTGCACGTGGTGTTCGGGGGGTACCGGCCCACGCAGGAGCGCGACGAGGGGCGGGTGCAGGAGAGCGAGCAGGTGTGGATCGCGGTGGTGGCGGTGCGCAACCTGCGCACCCCCAAGACCGGCGAGCACGCCCGCGAGACGGCCGGCGAGCTGTGCGCCGACGTGCTGGCCGCCCTGCAGGGCTGGCGGCCGAGCGCGGAGCACCAGCCGCTGAAGCTGGCCCCCGGCCCGCGGCCGGGGTTCAGCAAGGGGTACGGCTACTTCCCCCTGGCCTTCACGACCCGGGTGGTGACGCGAGGGCAACCGTAGTCTGACCTGTCGGACGGGTCGGACGTGTCAGACGACAGGAGACGACCATGGACTATTCCTACATCGGCGCGGGCAAGGTCTACATCAAGGACAACAGCACCCCGGCGGGCCTGCTGGAGGTGGGCAACGTCTCGAAGCTCGAGTTCAGCGTGGAGGAAGACGCGATCGAGCTCCGGGACTACACCTCGCCCGGCGGCGGCGTGTTGAACGAGGTGCGCCGGGTCAAGGGCGTGACGGCCACGATGACGCTGCACGAGCTCAAGGCGGAGAACGTGGCGCTGATGCTCTACGGCTCCACCACCGGGGTGAACGCGGGCACGGTGGCCGACGAGGTGGTGACGGGCTACCCGGGCCGGCTCACCCGGCTGGCGCACGCGGGCCCGGTGGACGTGGTGGTGAAGAACGACTTCGAGGGGGCCGCGGGCGGCACCACCTTCGTGGCGGGCACCGACTACGAGGTGCGCCCCGGCGGCATCTTCGTGCTGGCCGGCGGCGACATCACCCCGGGGCAGACCCTGCACGTGGCCTACGGCTACGGGGTGGAGGACGTGATCGAGGCCCTCACGGCCGCCGCCAAGGAGTACGGGCTCTTCTTCGAGGGCTTGAACGAGGCCCAGAGCGGCCGGCCCTTTCTGGTGGACGTGCACCGCATCCGCTTCGGCGCGACCAAGGCGTTCTCGCTCATCGGCGACGCCTTCGCGGGGTTCGAGGTGGCGGGCAAGGTGCTCAAGGACACCACGAAGACCGGGGCCGGGGTGAGCCAGTTCTTCAAGGCCACCAGTCAGCAGGTGGCGGCGGTGCCGGCGGGCTGAGCACAGGTGACGCGCAGCGGGGAACCTTCGGGGCGGGCGGCAGCGCCCGCCCCGTTTTGGTGGGGCTACCGGAGGGAGAGGAGCCGCAGCGCACCTCCGGCGAGCAGGAGGCCCACGGGGGCCAGCACGGCCACCAGGGTGACGAGCCCCAGGCCGAGCCGGACCGCCGC
>JBFLZB010000310.1 GCA_040756475.1 Thermodesulfobacteriota bacterium | reverse complement strand
GGCTCCCGGGCGGGCGCGGCCCCGCCCCCGTCCCCGTGGAGCACCCCCAGGGTCACCTGGGCCATGCCCACGAAGGTCGCCCCCAGCAGCGCCAGATACGCCACCGCAATCCAGGGGGTGGCCAGGGCCGCCCGGAAGATCGCGAGCTCGCTCCAGAAGAGCCCGAAGGGCGGCGAGCCGGCGATGGCGAGGAAACCTGCCGCAAAGAGCGCGCCCGTCCAGGGGGCGCTCCGGGCGACTCCGCTCAGGGATTCCACCGACCGCGTGCCGCACAGCACGAGCACGTTGCCCGCCGCGAAGAAGAGCACCGTCTTCACCAGGCTGTGGTTCACCGCGTGGAGGAGCGCCCCGTAGGTCCCGATCCCCCCCAGGCCCACCCCCAGGGCAAGCACCCCGTAGTTCTCGATACTGGAGTATGCGAGCAGGCGCTTGAGGTCGCGCTGGCGCATCACGAAGGCGGCTGCCACCATCAGGCTCGCCAGGCCCAGGGCGAGCAGCAGTCCCCGGGCGAAGCCCCCCTGCCCCGCCGCGTCGAGCACGGGCAGGGCCCGGAGCGCCGCCAGGAAGGCCACGTTGGAGAGGGCCCCGGAGAGCACGGCAGAGGCCGGCGAGGGCGCCTCGGCGTACGCGTCGGGGAGCCACATGTGCACGGGCGCCAGGCCCATCTTGGTGCCGTACCCCACGAGCAGGAGCACGAAGGCCGCCCGGAGCCAGGGCGCCGGAATCCCGGGGGCCGCCGCCACGAGCGCGGTCACGGTGAGCTCCCCGGCGGGGCTCGGGGCGGTCACCCCACCGATCCCGAGAAAGAACGTCCCGAGCAGCGCCAGCGCCACCCCTACCGAGCACAGGACCAGGTACTTCCAGGTGGCCTCCAGCTTGGCCGGGGTCACCCGGTGCGCGATGAGGGGCGCGCTGGCCAGGGTGGAGGCCTCCACCGCCACCCACAAGACCCCGTAGTGGCGGGTGCAGGCCGCGAGCGACATGGCCCCCAGGAGCGCCAGCGAGCACCCCACGTAGGTCCGGGTGGTGCGCAGGCCCTTTCCGGCGAGGTAGCCTGGGGTGTAGAGGGCGGTGAGGGCGAACACGGCGCTCACCAGGGTGAGAACCAGGAGCCCCAGGTCGTCCACCACCAGCACCTCCCCCCCTACCGCCTCCGGGCGGTGGCCCCAGAAGCTCGCGGTGACGGCCAGGTGGGCCAGGGCCGCCCCCGCCAGCACGGCCAGCCTTCCCCGCTCCCGGGGAAGGGCAAGCCCGAGCAGGGCGGCCGCAAACGGCAGGGCGAGGAAGCCGGGCAGCATCGGCCGTCAGTCCTTGAGGGCCACGAGGTTGTGGGTGTCCATGTGGTCGAACGTCCGCTGGATGCGGTAGGCGAAGATCCCCATGATGAGCACCCCGGCGAAGACGTCCAGGAGGATTCCCGCCTCCACCATGAGGGGCATCTCGTGATGGAGCAGCAGGCCCACCAGGAAGATCCCGTTCTCCACCATCAGGTACCCCACCACCTGGGTGACCGCCTTGGTGCGGCCCACCAGCACCAGGAGCCCGAGGAACAGGGTGGCCAGCCCTCCCGCGGGGAGCAGCCGCTGGGCCGGCTCCAGGTGCAGCCCCAGGCGCCCCGCCCCCCAGAACGCCAGGCCTGTGAGGAGCGCCCCCAGCAGCAGGCTCGGGCCGAACCCCACCAGGGGCTCCACCTCGCGGCGGATCGACGCCGTCCGGATGGCGCGCCACAGGAGCCAGGGAATGAGGCCCGACTTGAAGCCCAAGGATGCCCCCGCCAGGAGCAGGGTCCGCCCCAGTTCCGCCCCGTGAGCGCCTCCCCGGGCCGCCAGCAGGAGCAAGGGAAGCGCCGCCAGCGCCGCCCCCTGGAGGGCCACCGCCCGCAGACACGCCAGCAGCCGCGAGCTCGCCAGCACCCAGAACGAGGTCAGCACCGCCGCCATCACACAACCCGAGATCCAAGTCTCCAAGGGATTACCTCACGCAAACGTCAGCGCCAGACCCAGGGCCGGAAAGGCGATGGCGGCAGCGAGGTACACCGGCACGCGGCTCAGGCGAAGCCTCGCCATGGCCGACTCCGCGATTCCCACGGCCGCCGAAAGGGCTACGAGCCCGGCCGCCACGGCCGCCAGGCCCCCCCACCAGGGGAGCCCCCGGGCCGGTCCGGGCAGGAGCAGGTTCACCAGGAGCGCGCCCAGCACCAGGAACTTCACCGACGCCCCGTAGAGGATGAAGCCGAAGTCCGGGCCCGAGTGGTCCAGCACCATGACCTCGTGGATCATGGTGAGCTCCAGGTGGGTGGTGGGGTCGTCCACCGGGATGCGGCAGTTCTCGGCCAGGAAGACGAGGAAGAGGCTCGCCGCCACCAGGCCCAGGGCCAGCCCCTGCCCGCTCCACGCGGGGCCCAGGGCAGGGGCGAGGCTCAGCTCCCCCGTGGCCCGCAGGAGGACGCCCAACCCCAGGAGGAGCGCCGGCTCGGCCAGTGCGGAAAACGTCACCTCACGGCTCGCCCCCATGCCCTCGAAGGCCGAGCCCGTGTCCAGCGCCGCGAGCGCCGTGAGAAAGCGCCCCAGGGCCAGGGCGTAGAGGAACACCACGAAGTCCCCCCGGAAGGCCAGGGGGGCCGTCCCCGGCACCAGCGGCACCAGGAGCCCCGCGAGGAGCACCGAGGCAACCCCCGCCGCCGGTCCCAGCCGGAAGGGAGCCCCCGCGGTGGGGCTGAAGGTCGCCCCCTTGCGCAGGAGCCGGGCGAGATCCCGGTAGGGCTGGAGGAGACCCGGTCCCCGGCGTCCGGAGAACCAGGACTTGGTGCGCGTCACCACCCCCATAAGGAACGGGGGCAGAAGGAGCAGAAGGGCCAGGTGGGCGGCGGTCTCGAGGAAGGACACCGCGTCACACCGGGATCAAGGCCCAGGCCAGCAGCGCCACCAGGGCCAGGAGGAGGAAGAGGAGGTAGGACTGGAGCCGGCCCCCTTGCAGGAAGCGCAGGCGGCCCAGCGCGCTCGCCGCCCCGGCGAAAGCCGGGCGCCAGAGGAGCGTTTCCGCCGCATCGCCTCCCCGGCTCTCGTAGCGGCCGCCGTGGGGAAAGAACCCTTGGGGAGCTTCCAGGGCGGCCTCGTCCCGCAGCACGCACTGGAAGACCTCCCGGGCCGGAGCGGCAAAGGAGCTCCCGGTGTACTGCATCCGGGCCGTGGGGGCGGCGTAGCCGCAGTCCCAGGTGGGAGAG
>JBFLZB010000309.1 GCA_040756475.1 Thermodesulfobacteriota bacterium | reverse complement strand
GTTTTCGGCCGGCGCGGCCCTGCTCTTCGTCCTCTTCCGGCTCCTGGCCGGCGCCGTGGTGCGGCTCGCCCGGGCGGCTCCCCGGCCTCGCAACCCCCGCGTGCGCCTGGGGCTCGCCAACATCCACCGGCCCGGCTCGCCCAGCCGGAGCGCGATCTTCTCCCTGGGGCTGGGGCTCACGGCGCTCGTGGCCACGGCCCTGGTGCAGTCGGATCTGGCGGCCCTGGTGGAGCGCGACCTCCCGGAGCAGGCCCCCTCCTATTTCTTCGTCGACATCCTGGGGCACCAGGCCGAGGAGTTCGACCGGGCGGTTGCGGCGGTGCCCGGGGTGACCCGGGTGGAGCGCCTGCCCACGCTCCGGGGCTGGATCACCCACATTGCAGGGGTGCCGGTGGAGCAGGCGAACATCGCCCCCGAGGTCTCCTGGGCCGTGCGGGGCGACCGGTTCCTCACCTACAGCCGGCGCCCCCCCGAAGGCAGCCGCATCGGGGCCGGCGCCTGGTGGCCCGAGGAGTACGTCGGGCCGCCCCTGCTCTCGCTTGCCTCGGACCTCGCCGCGGGCTTCGGGGTGGGCGTGGGCGACACCCTCACGGTCAACGTGCTCGGCCGCGAGATCACCGCCGAGATCGCCAACCTGCGCGACGTGGAGTGGGCCACCCTGGCGCTGAACTTCGCCCTGGTCTTCGGCCCCGGGGTGCTGGAGGGCGCGCCCCAGTCCCACCTGGCCGCGGCCTACGCCGAGCCCGGGGCCGAAGAGGCGCTGTTCCGGGCCGTCACCGGCCGGTTTCCCAACGTCTCGGCCGTGCGGGTCAAGGAGGTGCTGGAGAACACCTCCCGGGTCATCGGCCGCATCGGCGGCGTCTTCCGGGCCGTGGGGGCGGTGGCCGTCCTCACCGGCCTCCTGGTGCTCGCGGGTGCCCTCTCTGCCGACCAGCACCGGCGGCTGCGCGACGCGATCATCTTCAAGGTCTGCGGCGCCACCCGCCGCGACATCCTCACCGCCTTCGGCACCGAGTTCCTGCTGCTGGGCCTCGCTGCGGGGGCGGTGGCCGCCCTGGCCGGCACCGGCGCCGCCTGGGCCGTGGCCGCGGGCATCTTGAAGACCCCGTTTTCCGTGCGCCCCCTCCCGGTGCTCCTCACCGTCGCCTCCGGCGTCGCCCTCACCCTGCTGCTGGGCCTGCTGGGCACCGCCCGGGTGCTGCGCCACAAGCCCGCGCGCTACCTGCGGGAGGGGTAGAGGATCGGCGCGACCCGCCGCCGCTTGTCCACGGCCGAAAGGAGCCGACGCCCATGAGAGCCGACCTGCATTTGCACAGCCGCTACTCCGGCGGGTTCAGGTACGGCTCCGACTGCCACGGCCCCGGCTCTCCCCACGAGAGCTCGGGAGGTTTCGGGGAAAGCTCGGGGGTTTGGGTGAGCACCGGAGCACGGTGGCATTGCGCCGGTTCGCTTGACCCTTTCCGGTCCGCGTGATAGCAGTGGCGTAAGCCGCCGCCCCGTGTGACGCGGGGGAGCGGCGGAGAAGGAGGCGGACGGGTGCTTGGAAGGGAACGTCGGCGGGGGGGGGCAGCACCCTGGCCGGCAGGTGACCGATGCCGCTCGATCTGAGCAGTCTTCGGAGCGCTGTGGCTGCCCTGGAGGCCACACTCGAACGCTGCGAGGACGCTGCGCTGCTGGCGCGGCTCGACGCCGTGACGCGAAACGCCCTGCGGGCCGGCGCGATCCAGCACTTTGAGTTCACGTTCGAGTTGTGCTGGAAGTTCTTGCAGCGCTGGCTGCGCGAAAACGCGACCCCGGAAGACGCCGACCACCCCCGCACGAGGAAGGAGTTGTTTCGCCTAGCCGCCCGCCACCGCCTGATCGACGACCCCGCGCCCTGGTTTGCATACGCCGATGCCCGGAATCTGACCTCACACACGTACAACCAGGTCCAGGCTGCGGCCGTGTACGAGTGTGCGAGGCGGTTTTCTTCGGACGCCCGACTCCTCTTGCAGCGCCTGGAGGGGGCCAATGATTGATCTCGCGGAGCGCCACCTTTCTGAGGTGCGGCTCATCCTGCGCACACGCGTACCTGGCCTCGAGGTTCGGGCTTTCGGTTCGCGCGTTGAGGGGACTGCCCAGAGGTTTTCGGACCTTGACCTTGCCCTGGTCGGCGAAGAGCCCCTCGACTGGCGGACCATCGAGGAGCTCAAAGACGCGTTTGCCGATTCGGATCTGCCCTTCTTGGTGGACGTCATCGACTGGCGCGCCGCCCCCCGTTCGTTCCGCGAGTCCATAGGCGAGCATTACGAGCGCCTCCAGTAGTCGCCTCTCTTCGCGTCTTCGAGTCCCACAGCAGGCCTTGTCCTCCCGGCAATCGCCTGCGCATCCACCCGGCCCCTCCCGGCTTCCGCCAACGTCCGGCAACGTTTGGACGCTGGCGCGCCGGCGATGCCGGGCCCGACGAAGCGGTTCTGTCCCGATCCGTGTGGGTTCGCGTGGCGGCTGAGAACCGGGGAGTACGGCCGTTTCACCCATAGGGGCGCACAGCGTGCGCCCGCCCTCGGGGCCACCCCGAATCCTCCGGGCGCACGGTGTGTGCCCCTACGCGCCTAGACGCCGCAAGAACTTACTGAGTGACTGCGGTTTCGTACTCACGATACAAGGTGCCCATGAGAGCCGACCTGCATTTGCACAGCCGCTACTCCGACGGGTGGGACTGGCCCGCCGGCGTGGGCGCCCGGGCGGCGGCGGCGGGGCTCGAGCTCGTGGCGCTCGCCGACCACGAATCCATGGAGGGGGTGGGGGAGTTCCTGGAGGCCTGCGGGCGCCTGGGCCTGGCCGCGGTTCCCGCGGCCGAGGTGGACTGCACGGCGCCCGAGCTCGGGTTCGACGGGGAGATCCTGGTCTACTTTCCCGGGGGCCGGTTCGGGGGCATGGCCGCGTTCCTGCGGGGGCGGCTGCGGGAGCGCGAGGAGCGCATGGGCCGGCTGGTGGGCCGCGCCCGGGAACTCTACGGCGCCGGCGCCCCCACCTTCGAGGAGCTCGGCCGGTTCAAGGCGGGCGGCCAGGACCCGGGCGCGCGGCTCCTGGCCTACGCCGTGGTGGACCTCTTCGAGTGCCTGAAGAGCCGGGGCGTCGTGCCCCCCCGGGCCGACTACCGGGGCTTCAAGGCCGCCCTCACGGGCGGCGACGCCCAGCCCAAGCCCCACGCCCGCTACGTGATCGCCCGGGCCCGGGCCGAGGGCG
>JBFLZB010000308.1 GCA_040756475.1 Thermodesulfobacteriota bacterium | reverse complement strand
GTAACGCCATGGGAGACGAGAGGGAGCGGGGCGCAGTCGAGACCTTTCCCTGGGGGCTGCGCATCGGCCGCCGGGAGTTCCTGCAGCGCGTCGGCGTGCTCGGGGGCGGGCTCCTCGTCTACGTGTCCCTTGGCGCGCCGCCCGCCCCGGCCCAGTTTCGGGAGCGGCGGCGCCAGACGGGGACGGCGCCGGGGGATTTCAACGCCTTCCTGCGCATCGGCGCCGACGGCCGGGTCGCCTGTTACACAGGCAAGGTCGAGATGGGCCAGGGGATCAATGCGGCCCTGGCCCAGATCCTGGCCGACGAGCTCGACGTGGACTACGGGTCCATCGATCTGGTGATGGGGGACACGGACCTGTGCCCCTACGACCGCGGCACCTTCGGGTCTCTCTCTGTGCGCTCCTTCGGCCCCGTCCTGCGCGCGGCGGCGGCCGAGGCCCGGGCCGTGCTGCTGGAGCTCGCCGCCCGGCACCTGGGCTCGTCGCCGGGCGATCTGGAGGTGCAGGGCGGCCTCGTCGCCGACCGTACCGCCCCCGGCAAGCGGGTGACCTACGCGGAGCTCACGAAGGGCCGGATCGTCGAGCGGCACGTGGAGGGCAAGCCGGCGCTGAAGCCGGAGGCGGAGTACCGGGTGGCCGGCACCTCCCCGCCGAGCCGCGATCTCCTGGACAAGGTGACGGGCCGCGCCCTCTTCGGGGCGGACACGCGGCTGCCGGACCTGCTCTACGCCCGCATCCTCCGGCCCCCGGCCCACGGCGCCCGGCCGAGGTCGGTGGACGTCTCGGCGGCAGCGGCGATGGAGGGGGTGCAGGTCGTGGAGGAAGACGGCCTCGTCGCGGTGCTCCACTCCACCCCCGACGGGGCCGCGAGGGCGCTCGCGGCGATCCGGGCCAAGTTCGAGCCGGCCCCCGGGGACCCGGCCCCCCCCGATCCGAAGTCCATCTTCGACCACATCCTGCGGACGGCTCCCCCCGGGGACGTGCTGACCGAGCGGGGCTCCCTGGAGGAGGGCAGAAGGCGCTCCGCCCAGATCTTCGAGCACACCTACCTCGATCCCTACCTCGCCCACGCTCCCCTGGAGCCCCACGCCTCCACGGCGGCCCCGGACGGGGACCGGGTCACGGTGTGGGCGTCGACTCAGAGCCCCTTTCGCGTACGGGACGGGGTCTGCGCGGCGCTCGGCCTGGCTTCCGAGAAGGTCCGGGTCGTCCCCACGGCCGTGGGAGGAGGCTACGGGGGGAAGAACACAAACCTGGAAGCGGAGGTGGCGGCGCGGCTCGCGGTGCGCACCGGCAGGCCCGTGCAGGTGGCCTGGACCCGGGAGGAGGAGTTCTTCTACGACGACTTCCGGCCGGCGGCAGTGGTCAAGGTGGCCTCGGGCCTCGACGGGGAGGGGCGCATCTCCTATTGGGACTATGCCGTCTACATGGCGGGGGAGGACGGGGCGAGAACCTTCTACGACATCCCCCACCTGCGCGAGGTCTCCCACGGCCACTGGCGGGGGAGCCCGGGGGTGCACCCGTTTCGCACCGGGCCCTGGCGGGCCCCCGCCACCATCACCAACACCTTCGCCCGGGAGGTGCAGATGGACGTCATGGCCGCCGCGGCGGGCGCCGACCCGGTGGCGTTTCGGCTGGCGCACCTCTCGGACCGAAAGATGCGGGCGGTGCTCTCCGCCTGCGCGGAGAAGTTCGGGTGGACGCCCGCGCCGGCCCCCAGCCGCCGGGGTGTCGGCGTGGCCTGCGGCATCCGGTCCGAGACCTACGTGGCCACCATGGCCGAGGTGGGGGTCGATGCCCGGACCGGCCGGGTGCAGGTCGCACGGCTGGTCTGCGCCCAGGACATGGGCTTTGCCGTGAATCCCCGGGGCGCCGCCCTCCAGATGGAGGGGTGCCTCACCATGTCGCTCGGCTACACCCTGAGCGAGGAACTGCGCTTCCGCGGGGGCGCGGTGCAGGACCGCAACTTCGACACCTACGAACTGCCCCGCTTCTCGCGGCTTCCGAAGATCGAGACCCTGCTGGTCCGTTCCGACGCCACGCCCTCCAAGGGCGGTGGGGAGCCGGCCATGGTCTGCGTGGGCGCCGCCGTGGCCAACGCCGTGTTCGACGCAGCGGGGGCGCGGCTCTTCCAGCTTCCCCTGACCCCCGCGCGGGTCAAGGCGGCGCCGTGAGTCCCCCGTCGCGCGGGACCGGGGAAGCCGGCGCAAAAGAGCGTCGCGCCGCGCCGGTGGTTGCTCTAGAGTAGGCGCGCCTTTCCCACGTCTGCTGGAGAGCGTGCCTCTTGCACTTCGCCCGCGTGACGAAGGACGACATCGCCCAGCTCAAGAACCTGGTGGCCCCAGCGAGGGTCTCCGCGGGCCCGTCCGTCCTCGACCTCCACTCCCGGGACGAGTCGTACCTTCCCCCCTGCCGCCCCGAGGTGGTGGTCTGGCCCCGGTGCACCGACGACGTGGCGGCGGTGGTCGAGCTCGCCGCCGGGCGCCGGTGGGCGGTGACCCCCTGGTGCGCCGGGACGAGCCTCGAGGGAAACCCGATCCCGCTCCACGGGGGCATCGTCTTGGATTTCGCCGAGATGAACCGGATCCTGGAAGTCCGGGCCGCCGACCTCCAGGCCGATGTGGAGCCCGGCGTGGTCTACCGGGACCTGAACGACCACCTGCGCCACCTCGGCCTCTTCTTTCCCCCCGACCCCGGGGCCTCGGCCTGCATCGGGGGCATGATCGGCAACAACGCCGCGGGCATCCGGACGGTGGCCTACGGCGCCACCCGGGACTGCGTGCTCGCCCTGGAGGTGGTGACCGGCAGGGGAGACGTGCTGCGGCTTGGCGGCCGAAGCGCCCGGTTTGCGCCGGGATACGATCTCGTGCGGCTCCTGGTGGGGAGCGAGGGGACCCTGGGGATCGTCACCCGGGCCACCCTGAGGCTCCGGGGCCTCCCACCCGAGCACCTGACGGCCATGGCCGTCTTCCCGTCGATCCGCAGGGCCTGCGAGGCGGTGAGCGAGACCATGCGGCGCGGCGTGGACCCTGCCGCCTGCGAGCTCCTGGACGCGGGGGTCGCCGCCGAGATCAATCGCGACGTGGGGCGGGACCGGGGGGCGGGGCTCCCCGAACAGCCCATGCTCTTCCTCGAGCTCCACGACCTGGGCCGGCCCGCCCTGGCGTCCCGGTGGGAGGTCCTGGAGGGCATCCTGCGCCGCCACGGCGCCGAGGCCGTCGAGCGGGGCATCGGGCCCGAC
>JBFLZB010000307.1 GCA_040756475.1 Thermodesulfobacteriota bacterium | reverse complement strand
GCGCCAGGACAGGAGCAGCGCCAGGAGGAGCAGCGCGCAGGCGAGCCCCAGGGGCATCCCGAAGGGGGAAAGCAGCTTGAGGGCGGTAAAGGGGACCTCAGGCATGCCCGGCGCTGCCCAGGACCTTCTCGTTCTTGTGCTTGAGCAACGCCACCAGCTCGGTCCGCGCCGCCCCCAGGTACTTGCGCGGGTCGAACTCCTTGGGGTTCTTTGCGAGGTACTCCCGGATCTTGGCGGTCACGGCCAGGCGACCGTCGGAGTCGATGTTGACCTTGCATACGGCGCTCGCCGCGGCCCGGCGCAGTTGGTCCTCGGACACGCCCACGGCGCCCTCGAGGGAGCCCCCGTAGCGGTTGATGAGATCCACGTACTCGGGCACCACGCTCGACGCGCCGTGGAGCACGATGGGAAAGCCCGGGATGCGCCGCTCCACCTCCTCGAGGATGTCGAACCGCAGCGGCGGCACCTCGTCCTGGCTCTTCACCTTGAACTTGTAGGCCCCGTGGCTCGTGCCGATGGAGATGGCCAGGCTGTCGACACCGGTGCGCTCGACGAATTCCTGCACCTCCTCGGGCTTGGTGTAGTGGCTCACCTCGGCGCTCACGTCGTCCTCGATGCCGGCCAGCACCCCGAGCTCCCCCTCCACCGTCACGTCGCGCTCGTGGGCGTAGGCCACGACCTTCCTCGTCAGCGCCACGTTCTCCTCGAAGGGGTGGTGGGAGCCGTCGATCATCACCGACGAGAACCCGCTCTCGATGCACGAGACGCACAGCTCGTAGGTGTCGCCGTGGTCCAGGTGCAGGCAGATGGGCACGGGGCTCCCCAGGTCCTCGGCCATGGCCACGGCCCCCTGGGCCAGGTAGCGCAGGAGCGTGGCGTTGGCGTACTTGCGCGCTCCGCTCGAGACCTGGAGGATGACCGGGCTGCGGGTCTCGGCGCAGGCCTGCACGATGGCCTGGAGCTGCTCCATGTTGTTGAAGTTGTACGCGGGAATCGCGTACTTGCCCGCCATGGCCTTGCGAAACATCTCGCGGGTGTTGACGAGGCCGAGCTCCTTGTAGTGGACCGCCATGATGTCCTCCTTCCCGGAAGTGAACGAAACCGCGCGCGGCCATCCTAGCGGAAGAGGACGCTACTTCCAAGCAACACGCCGCGGTGCGACGCTCCCGTTCGGCCGGGCTTTCGGCGGTCCGTGGGGCTTGCATCGGGGCCCCGGGGGCGGGGAGTGGGGGGGGGGAAGAGGCGCTCGGGGAAAGGACGCTAGTCGTCCCTCCCGCGCCGGCAGCGGCGGCTCTGTGGGAGGCCTCGCGCGCCCCCCGCGAAAGCTGCCCCGTTCCGCCCTGCCGGTTCCACGCGCGCGCGAACGCGCCCCCCCTAACGCTGGAGCTCCCAGCTCCCGTCCGGCTGCCGGCACGCGGTCCCGTACGCGTCCTGCCACGCGCCTCCCACCAGGGCTCGGGTCTGGTACTCCCGGCAGTAGCGGCCGTCCGGGCGCTGGTAGGTGCGCAGGGGCTGCGCCTGGTAGTGCGTCTGCGTGTCGGGATTCTGCCACGCAGTTACCCGGCCCGACGGCGCCGCCTCCAGGGTGCGGGCGAGGTAGAGGCGGTCCACGTCGTCCATGTACCGCCCCACGCCGCCCCCCACCAGGGACCCCACCACCGTACCACCGACGATGGCGGCCGTCCGGCCAGCCCCCCCGCCGATCCGGGACCCCAGCAGCCCGCCCGTCACCCCGCCGAGCACGGTTCCCCAGAACGGGCGGTCCGAACCCCAGTAGGGGTACGGATCACCGACCACGACCGCCCCGCCGTACCAGCGGGCGCCGAAGCCGTGGTGGCGGTGGAATCGGTAAGGCCTCCAACCGAAGTCGGAGCGGTACCCCCGGCCATCGTACACCCAGTGATGTTTGGCGCCGCGCCCCCGTCCCCGATCCCACCCCGCGAGCGACGAAGGCGCAACGGCGAGACCCCACGCCACGGCCAACAAGGCCACTGCGGCCACGAAACGACTCTTCATGGCCCACTCCTTTCCACCCCCGAGCGACTGCCCTCACGCCTCCTACCTAAGCCTCCGCCTTCCCCCGCGCAAGGGCTGCAGCCGATCCAGCCCCACCGCCCGGCGCGCAAGCTCGCGGACGAGCCAGGTCAACTGCGCCTGTTCTTCCTGCCACCGTACTCCCCGGATCTCAACCCGGATGAACTGGTCTGGAACCAGGTCAAGCGCCACAAGGTGGGCCGCACTCCCGTGGCCGGCCCCGATGCCCTCAAGCGCCGCGCCCTCTCTGCCTTGCGCTCCCTGCAGAAGTTCCCCGCCAAGGTGCGGGCCTTGTTCCAGGCACCCTCGGTGCAGTACGCGGCCATCGCCTATGTCCGGTAGATAACGCACTCCTTAGTAACTGAAATACCGCAATTCATATCCCCAGATCCTTCCGAATGCGCTCGACCAGGGGATTCGGCTCTTCGACACTCGCCTGTCGTTGCGCCGTGGAAGGCACTACCCCCAGGTAGCGCCCCACCGCCGCCGCAGAGTACCCGTAGTCCCGGACCGCGATCGTCGTGAACGCCCGCCGGGCGGCGACCGCGGCCGGGCGCTTCACGCCACTTCGCAGCTCCTGCCCCGAGATTCCCGTCGCCGCCAGCACACGGGTTGCGAGCTCGTCGAGCCCTATCTTCTTCCGAAGCGCCTGTCGCCTCTCCCAGTCCGCCTCGGCCAAGATGTTTTGCACGAACTCCGAGCTCCCCAGGACCCGCTCGTCATAGGCGGGCGGCTCCTGTTCCTCTCCTCGCGTGCGTCCCGGCCGTTCCAGCCACGCTCCGCAGCTCCTCCTCAGCCCCCCTCCGACCAGTTCGGGCCGGGGCGCTATCGGGACGTAAGGGCGCTATCGGGACGTAAGTGCAACGGTGCATCACTTCTCCAGGGTCTCTCTCAGCCGCTTTGCCAGCGGCCGCAGCTCGCCCCCACCGAGCGGCGCTATCGGGACGTAAGGCGGCGCTATCGGGACGTAAGGGCGGCGCTATCGGGACGGGCGGCGCTATCGGGACGTAAGTGCAACGGTGCATCACTTCTCCAGGGTCTCTCTCAGCCGCTTTGCCAGCGGCCGCAGCTCCCCCCCCCGGTATGCCGGTTCACCGTGGAGGGGACAACTCGCAGGTATCGGGCCACCGCGGCTCCGGCGTAACCGAGCTCCCTCACGGCAACCTGCGCCACAGCCGCCCGGGCCTCTACCACCCTCGCCCGCTGGCTC
>JBFLZB010000306.1 GCA_040756475.1 Thermodesulfobacteriota bacterium | reverse complement strand
CGATTCCGGATCGAGGCGCCTCCGGGGGACTACCACCTGGTGGCGGTGAGCCGCAACGGGGACGGCCACCTGGGTCCCCTGGAGGTCGGCGATCTCTTCGGATACTTCGACGGCAACCCGGTGTCCCTGCGGAGCGGCGACGTCTGGACCGTCACGGTCCACGTGGTGGAAAAGCACCGGGACCCGGAGGCGCAGGACGAGCCCGGAATCGGCGTAACAGGCCTGCGGGGAGTGGTGCGGGACGACAACGGACGGGTGCCCGCCGGGGTGTACGCGTTCGCCTCGGCCGACCCCGGCCAGCTCGTGGGGGGGGCTCCCCCACTGCGTTCCCGCCCGGTGGGTGACGACGGATCGTTCTTCCTCGGCCTGCCCGCGGGAGGCACGTACTTTGTCGGCGCCCGAAGCGGGTACGGCGGTCCCCCTCTGCCCGGGCAGTGGCACGGGCTCCACGGCGGCGAAGCGCCCCTTGCGGTGGCGGTGGAGGAGGGCTCGATCCGGGACGGCATCGAAGTGTTGGTGCACCCCATGGAGTAGCACATTTCGGCCGCCGGGCCGGGCTCTTCGCCGAACGACGAGGAGCAACCGGCAGGGGCGGCTGCGATCCGGTATGAAGCCGGCTTCGGGTACGCGGAAGCCGAGGAGGTGGGACGATGAGGGAACGACACAGCCGGGTGCTCTCACTCTTGGCGGTTTGCTTTGCCGTCTGGTTGCTCGGCTGGCCCGGTCTCGCCCGAGCCTCCTCCGGCGGCTTCACCGTCTCCCGGCTCCCTCCCCTGACAGGGGAGCTGACCGCACCCACGGCCGTGGCGGCCGGCGCAGACGGCCGCGTCTACGTGGCGGAGTCGAGCCGCAATCGGGTGCTGGTCTTCTCCGCGGAAGGCCACCTCCTGCGCACCCTGGGGGGCTTGCGCCGGCCCATCAGCCTGGCAGTGGGTCCCGACGGCAAGCTCTTCGTGGGAAACGACGAGACCGGCAGCGTGGACGTCTTCGGCCCGGATCTCGCTCCCGCCGGCCACCTGGGGCAGGGACGCCGAGAGCTCCAGCACCCCACGGGCATCGCGGTGGACAGCGCCGGCAGGGCGTACGTGATCGACGGCAAGGCCTCCCAGGTGCGCGTCTACGGCTCGGATCGGCTCCTCGTGCGCACCTTTGGAGAGCCCGGCACGGCCGACGGCCGGTTCACCTCCCCCACCTGCCTCGCCCTGCGCGAGGAAGCCGGCGAGCTCTACGTGGTGGACCGGCCGCCCCCCGTGGGCCGCACCGGCACCCAGGGGGGAGCTCGGGTCCAGGTCTTCAGCTTCGAGGGCACGTTCCAGCGACGTGTGGGCGCCTTCGGCCTGGGCGACGGCCGGCTGGCCCGGCCCGTGGGGGTGCAGGCGGACCGGGCGGGACGCCTCTACGTGACCGACGCCTTCCAGAACCTCGTCCAGGTCTTCGGCGCCGACGGCGCCTTCCTGGGCAGCATCCACGACCCCGACCACCCCCTGCGCACGCCCCTGGGGCTCGCCCTGGACGGCTCCCTGCGCCTCGCCGTGGCCTCCCTCAACACCGGGCGCGTCGAGCGTTTCCAGCTCTTCCGCCAGCCCCACACCGTCACCGTGGTCGTGACCGGCTCGGGGGAGGTCTCGCCCCGGGGCCCCGTGGTGGCGGAGGACGGCACCGATGTCACCCTTGCGTTTTCTCCGGCCCCCGGCCACCGGCTGGCCGCCGTGCGGGTGGAGGGAGTAGGGGTGAGCGTGAGCGGCTCTTCGTTCACCCTGGATGCCCTGAGCGCCGACCGCTTGGTGGAGGTGGTCTTCGAGCCCCTCTCGGCGGACGAGCTCCTGCCCGCATCCTGGACCGTCACCACGACGGCCGGACCGGGGGGGACGGTAGAGCCGGCGGGCGCCGTGGAGGTCTCCCACGGGGGAAACCTCACGGTGCGCTTCGTGGCCGCAGAGGGCTTCCAGGTAGAGGACGTTCGGGTCGACGGCATCTCGGTAGGAGCCGTTTCGGTCTACGCCTTGAGGAACGTGACAGCTCCCCACGCGGTGAGCGCCACCTTCTCGGCGGTTCCCCCCGAGGAGACCGAGCCCGGGGGAGGGACCCCCCCGGAACCGCCGCTGCCCGAACGCGCAGGGCGCTTCGACCCCGACGGGCGGTTCGCGCCGACCCCGGACGGCACCCTGGTGGATCTGGCGGTGGGCCTGGTATGGAGCGCCGAGCCCGACTGCCGCCCCCTCCTGACCTGGGGGGAGGCGCTCTCCTACGTGGCCGAAGTGAACCGCGGGCTTCACCCCGCGTGCGGCGGCGGCGGATTGACGTGGCGGCTGCCCAACGCCAACGAAGTGCTCGGCCTGGCGTGGGGACCCCGGAGGGATCTCGCGTGCCCGGAGGGAACCTGTGCGGACCTGGCGCAGTGGCTGGAAGCCCGCGGCGCGGGCGCGCTCTCCCCCGTCCCCCTCTGGAGCTCCACCAGCTATGTCGGTGCGCCGGAAAAGGCCTGGGTCGTGGACCTGGAGGACGGATCCCTGGGGGTGGCCGACAAGGGCACCCGGGCCGTGGCGTGGGCTGTGGCCACGGCCCCGGGGGTCGTTCCGGAGACCCTGCGCACGGGACAGACGGCGTGCTACGACCGGGCCGGGGCGGAGCTCTCCTGCCCGGGAACCGGCCAGGACGGCGAGCTGCGGGCCGGGGCCCCCTGGCCCGTGCCCCGCTTCGCGGACAACGGCGACGGGACCGCGACGGATCCCGTGACCGGGGTGACCTGGCTCGGGGATGCCGGGTGTCTGGGAGATTGGGCCGCGGACGCTCTGGGGGAGGCGCTGGAGCTCCTGGCCCGGCCCGGTCAGGGGGTAGGTTGTGCCGGGTACGGGTCAGCCTACGCCGACTGGCGCCTGCCCACCCGGCCCGAGCTCTACGCCCTCCTGAGTTTTTCCCGGTCCGGGCCCCCCTTGCCCGAGGGGCACCCCTTCTCCGACTTCCCGGCCGGGGGTATCTGGGTGTCCGACCCCGAGCCCAAGGCGGCCTTTCTGGGCACGGGCGACGCGTCCCAAACGGCGCGGGCAGGAGGAGCGGCGGTGGCCGCCCTGTGGCCGGTGCGAACCGGCGAGCCCGCGCCTGTCGGCTCGTCCGGTCCCGATTCCGGGACAGCTCCGGAGGGGGAGGAAACCGGTGCCGCGCCCACCACGCCGCCCCCACCCGCCCAGGACGCCGCATCGGGCCGGCGGGGAGCCTGCTTCCTGGAGCAGCTGCGGCCGTACTGAACGAGGTGCAGGCGGCGTCGAGCACAGCGGCCCCATC